>WFQT01000411.1 GCA_015486895.1 Anaerolineae bacterium | reverse complement strand
CATCAGAGGAACGACACTGTTCCAAGGTCTCTTCCGGCAGCGGCGATCCAGTTTCGTCAATGGCAATTCCCCCCACTATGGCCTCCGTCATATCAAACTCATGACCAAACCGGTCGCCAACCAAATGAAGGACGTCTGCCCCGGCAGCCATTACTTCAGGGCCAATACCATCCCCGGGCAACAACGTAATTCTGTACTTCATTATTCATTCTCTCCCAAATGGTTACTTTTTCGATCCACGAGATAAAGGTACACAGACTGACGATGTCGCCACGAGCAGACATCTCGTTACCAAAACATCCGACTGTTGAAAACCTATCAACTTAGGTGGCGCTGCGATAGTGAGCTTCTCTCCCCCGCTTGTTTAGATATCACCACGGATCAGTTTACGCACTCGGTCCGCAATTTTGGACTCATCTATCATAATGTAATCCTCCATATTCCGGGCGAAAGGTATCGGTACTGAGGGTGCGCATACCCGCTGGATAGGAGCATCTAAGTAGTCAAAGGCCAAGTTGGCAACTTGGGCTGCTACCTCAGCAGCAAAGCCTCCTCGCTCCGGCGCCTCGTGAGTTATCAACAATCGAGAAGTCTTCTTGACTGATTCTACGATAGTCTCTATGTCCAATGGGAATAGAGTACGAGGATCAACAACCTCAATGCTAATTCCTTCCTCCGCTAAAATATCGGCGGCTTTGAGAGCCTTGAGAACTGTCATAGAAGTGGCAACGACTGTGCAATCAGTTCCGTTCCGTTTAACATCGGCAACTCCAAAAGGAATAGTGTATTCCTCTTCCGGAACTTCCCCCTTAGTATTGTAAAGCAGCTTTTGCTCAATGAATATGACCGGATCGTCTAACCGTATAGCGGTCTTAAGGAGACCTTTAGCATCATACGCCGATGAAGGCATCGCAACTAACAGTCCTGGTATATGATGGAATAACGCTTCTATACTCTGGGCATGCTGGGCCGCCGAAGATCGTCCCGGGCCACCCTGAGTTCGAAAGACAACTGGCACTTTAGCTTGCCCTCCCGACATGTAACGAATCTTAGCTGCCTGGTTGACAAGTTGTTCCATAGCCATTGTTGTGAAATCTATATACATAAACTCCACCACTGGGCGCATTCCCGTAAGAGCTGCACCTACAGCCGCTCCGGTGAACCCCTGCTCGCTAATAGGAGTCTGGATTACTCGGTCAGTACCGAAAATCGAGGATAGCCCCAGCGTAACCTTATAAGCACTTCCAAAAGGATCAGCAATATCCTCGCCTAAGAGAAAGACGCGCTCATCGCGCTTCATCTCCTCAATGAGGGCTTCTTTTAAAGCCTCCCTATAGGTAATCTCACGCATGGTTACTTTCCTCCTTAAGTGGCCTCCCCAAGTAATCGAAGTGAACATAAACATCGTTTAATGCCTCACGTGGCTCAGGGATTACACTGGATCGAGCATACTCTATACCGTCTTGTAGTTCAGCCTCAATGTCAGTAGCGATCTGTTCATCCACTTTATCAGTTAGGTAGCCCCACATCTTCAACTGTCTGCGCAGTTTAGCAATGGCATCTTTCTTACGCCATTCTTCTTGTTCTTCTTCGGGCATGTAAGCCCCCGGGTCACCCACGTAGTGGCCCATAAAACGATAGGTTCTAGCTTCAATGAAAGTCGGGCCATCTCCAGAGCGGGCCCTGTCCACTGCTTTCTCGACACTGCGGTAAACAGCTATAACATCCATCCCATCTACACTTTCGGCAGGTATGTGATAAGATTGGGCTCGTTCTACTAAGTTGCCATCGCGGGCCGAATGACTCCAGGGCTGAGACAACGCATAGAGATTGTTCTGGCAGACAAAAATGACTGGGACTTGCCACAATGAAGCCAAGTTCAGTGCCTCGTGGAAACTACCTTCAGCCGTAGCCCCATCTCCAAAAAAGCTAACAGCTACTTGATCGGTTCCACGCATGCGGATGGAAAGAGCAGCACCTACAGCAATAGGAATACCACTGCTGACAATCCCATTCGCGCCGATGATTCCTTGACTGAAATCAGCGATATGCATTGAACCGCCTTTCCCTTTGCAGTAACCATCCGTTCTACCGTATAGTTCGGCAAACATCCGCTTGACCTCACATCCTTTGGATAGAACATCACCATGGCCTCTGTGAGTGCTAGTGATGTAATCGTCTTTGCGCAATGCAGAACAGGTGCCCACCGGTACAGCTTCTTGTCCCACCGAAAGATGTAGGAAACCACCGATCTCGCCCGCCTCAAAATACTTTTTCGCCGTCCCTTCAAAGCCACGAATCAATTGCATCTTCCGATACATGGCCAATAACTGTTCTTTTGTCAGATCACTAGGCAATTCTTCCTGATTTTTCCTGTCCATATCTCCCTCCAGAATTCAACACGCTCACACTTAACCAGCACTCTCAAGAATGTGGCCTTGCGCATCTCGTAAATATTCTCCTGTCTCATTACATAGATAAAAGCAGAGCTGGGTCCTCGGTCAGTTGAACGATTCGATCAAAAAATCGCGCCGCAGGAGCACCATCTATCACACGGTGATCAAAAACAAGACTCAAAGTCATCATTGGGCGTACCATAACCCTATCCTTATTATCGACCACTACCGGCTTACGTACTATCTTTCCCACTCCAAGAATACAACATTCGGGTAAATTTATTACAGGGGTGAAGCCTTCAACGCCTAACATGCCTAGATTCGTAATCGTAAAAGTGCCACCGTCCATGTCATCAGGCAGAATACGTTGGTTGCGGGCTGCACCAACCAGTCGCTGAGTTTCCGCAGCGATTTGAGGAATAGTCAATCGATCAGCATTGTGGACCACGGGCACCAACAGTCCTCGATCGGTGTCCACGGATAATCCGATATTGACTTGGTCTAAAATATCGATCTGTCCCTCACCCATCCTTGCGTTGACATTTGGATACTCGCGAAGGGAGAGAGCACAAAGGCGGATGAAGATATCGTTGTAGGAAACATTCAGTCCATGAGCTTTGAATTTTTCGCGAAGCTCTATTAGCGCAGTGACATTTGCCTCACGGAAGAGAGTCACTCGTGCCGTAGTGCGCGCACTGATTCCCATTCGCTCGGACACGATTTTACGGACGCCAGCAATGGGAACAGTTGTTGTTACCCGAGCTGGCCTTGATACCAAACGCGAACGCGTTTTCGTTTCTCCTCGAATAATGGCTGCTGCCGCCTGGATTACGTCGTCCTGAGTGATCTGGCCATTTGGGCCGCTCCCTCTCACCTGCGACAGGTCCAACCCCAAAGAATCGGAGAGTTTAGCTGCCAAGGGCATGGCTCTGGCTCGTACTGCCGATGTAGGAGAAATGACTGCTTTGGTTTCCTTCTTTTGTTGGAGACGCGCCCTCAACTTGAAGACGTCCTCGGCTACAATTCTCCCTTTCGGGCCACTACCAGTGATCATTTTCAAATCCAAGTCAGCCGAACGAGCGATCGCGCGAGCTTTCCAGGAGGCCCGTACAGCGTCGCTCTCCTTGGTTAGCCCAAGCGAAGGCGGCTCATACACCAAAGCAGGTTCCTGCTCAGCCGCTTTTTCCTTGCCTGGAGAAGCGAGGTCCAAATCATCTACCAATTTCTCGTCTAACTCGACACCAATAGCTAACACTCCTCCTACCGGAGCCTCTTCCCCATCATGTACCAAGATGCGGGCAACTATGCCGCCTTGGGGGGCTTCGACAGCGACACTTACTTTGTCAGTCTCGATCTCACAGATTTCCTGATTTGGCTCGATTCTATCTCCCTCATGAACTAACCATTCCACCACGGTTCCTTTTTCCATGGTTAGCCCCAACTGGGGCATCCTTATCTCAAACGGCATAATATGCAACCCCTCCGTTTCTGATCAACTCTGAATCTGGCGGATCGTATCCCGCCAGACATCTTCATCCTGGAGCACGACTAATTTATTGAGCACGAACTCTATTTGCCCCATACAGACCGTGTGCCACAATTTCCCATTGATGAATGCAGCGTGACCCTCTTCTGTCGAAATGTCCAATCCGATTAGGCAGCGGCATTCAAGACAGCTAAATGCGGCCCTAAAATCATCAATGAGACGCATAATGATAGCACGTGCGATACTCTTAGCTGCCTTGTGATCAGTAATACGATCAGCCGCCAACCGCCCCACGGCGAGGGCAGCGCCAGTGATAGCCCCGCAGGTGCCGCCACTCCAAGCTACCCCGCCGTTGAGAGCCATCGCTGGAGAAGAATCAGTGGCGTTTGCAAAACCGTAAGCGCTTTGCAGGACAATAAACGTTGTTTCAGTGCATCCGTAAACGTTATCTTCAGTGAGGAAATAAGAACGTGCCAGCCTGATAGCCTCTTCCTTAACCATCTTTCACTTCCTTCATTTCGAGTGGTTTGCCAAGTTCCTCGATATGGCGCCGCATGGCATCTGCTGCTTTCTGTGGATCGCGAGTCTTCAGTGCCTCTAGTAAGGCATCATGTCGCTTTGCCAAATGCTCGAGGTCAAAGCTTGAAATGCGGGCAGAAACAATGGTCCAGTAACCAAATTGCAGAGTTTTCCACAGCTGGTACAATATTTTGTTGCCAGCTATCTTCATGACAGTCTCATGGAAATGATTGTCCAAGAACACCATTTCCGTTTCATCATGCTTTTGGGCCGCTTTAATCATCTCATCAAGAATCATCCGTAATGCCTGAATGTCTTCATCATTCATACGCTCGGCAGCCAATCTCGCCGACAAGGATTCTAAAGCAGCACGCACTGCATAGACCTCCTGCAAATCCTCAGGAGTGAAAGATCTCACTGAGGTACCCCGAAATGGCGCATTTTCTAAGAAGCCTAGTAATACCAGATCCCGAATGGCTTCCCGGACTGGCGCTTGGCTAACGCCCCACTGCTTGGCCAGCGCGCTCGTGACAATTCGATCGCCAGGTTTAAATTCGCCATTCAAAATCGCTTTGATGAGCCACTCTTTTATCTGGTCGCTCAAAACAATACGCCCCAGGACAGCTTCATTTTTGCCGGTCATAGCAGTTTTTCTACCTCATCTATCAACTGTTTCGGATTGGCAGCTCGGATTAAGTAATAAGGCTTTTGGGCAAAACGATGGCAAAAACCAGCACGTTTAAAGCGCATTTCGTCGGTATCAATAATGGGCATTGGCAATTCTGGGGCAAGCAACTGGTGCAAGCCATGATAATTAATCAGTGAGTGATAAGTCTGATATTCCTTTTCAAACTGGAGCATTTCGACCACCTGGGTATCAAAATTGCCGTCGATGGCTGGTAATATTACCAAGTCGATGTTGGATGATTTGTCATAAGTAAGGAAAGCATCTTCCACCGCTCCCCCAAAGAACTTAGAAGCTCCCTGACGGGCATCAGGAATGTCAGAACGTTCTGTTCCCTTGGCTCGTTTTCTTAAGAAAGTAGTTTTAGTACCCATCACCACCAAACCGTTTTCGTCAGTTACAGTAGTTTCGGTAGAAACGACCAACGCCCCGCGTCGGCTCCCTTCAATTTGGCTCATTGTTTTGCCGTGATTCGCCTCCCCGCTCATGAACATAATAGTTCGGTCACGGTAACGAAGGGCCGAAGAGTGAAAAGGATGTAACCCCACCTCCTCCATACGCAATGCCATCATAGACACAATGATCTTTTGCAACTCGCCTTGGTACCACTCCCCTTCCAAGACCAAGGCATTATCCACATAACGAATCGACTTCTTAGTACTCTCCAGGTACCAAACAATGTCAGGCTTGGCACACGTAATTTCTGCACTGGTCACCACGCTTGCTAGCCGATAGTTAAGAAAAGAAAGATCATCCAGGACATGCTGCGTTGTACTAGCCCCATGGGCATCGATGCGCAGTCTGGCTGTGCCAGATACAAACTCCTCACTCAGCTGTAACATCTTGTTCGCCTCCTAATTGCCTTTTCCGGAAAAATGAATCGATAGCAAACTCATCTGTTTCCAAACGAAGCAGAACTTCAAAACCATAGGTTGATCCATTTACAAAGAGGTTATTGGCCTGCTTTGTAACAGGTAAATTGTACCATCTTCAATGCCCCATTCGATATCTTGAGGGCATCCAAAGTGATCCTCGACTTTGTTACCTAGATCTACTAACTGATGTAACTCATCGTCTGTAAGTACCCGTGCCGAAACTTTGTCGGGGCTCGTTGGCACTTTGACGACGCCACTCTTACCAGCTCCTTTACAAAACATAAACGGCTTATCTGGCACGAATTCAAGAAGCAGTTCATAAGTCTCACGATCTACCTTGTAATGATCTGGCGTGATTTGTCCGGATACTACCCCTTCACCCAAACCCCACACTGCTTCAATGATCATGGCGTAGTGGTTGTGCATCACAGGATCTACCGTAAAACTCACGCCGGATTTCTCCGAGTTAACCATCTTTTGCACAACCACAGCCATGGAAACTTTCCGACTGTCGAATCCGTAGTGATCGCGATAGAAAATAGCCTGAGAGTTAAACAAGGATGCCCAGCAACGGCGAACTGCTTTCAGAAGAGCGTCTTCTCCCTTTACATTTAAGATGGTGTCCTGTTGCCCGGCAAAACTGGCTCCTGCCAAGTCTTCGGCGGTGGCACTGGAGCGAACTGCCACCATAACACTTTCCCCTAGCTGACGATAATGTTCCAAAATGGAGCGTACCAGATCGTCAGGTATGGTAACATCCGCAAAAAGCTCGCGAATCTGGGATGAGCTGTCTTGCAGTTTTTCATTAGAATGTCGATCAAATTCTTGTAACATCTCTTTAATTCGATCTCCCAAACCTGCTTTCTCTATCAGGTAACGATAGGCTGATGAAGTAATGATGAAGCCGGATGGAACTGGCAGGCCAGCCTGAACCAAATCACCCAAGTTAGCCCCCTTTCCACCAGCCAATTGAACATCATCCCGT
>WFQT01000410.1 GCA_015486895.1 Anaerolineae bacterium | reverse complement strand
GGCCGGGGGTGGTGGGGGCAAAGAACACACTGCTCCGAAAATAAACCACATATTGACACAGATCGGTTGGAAAATCACCGGAAGCGAATCAACGAGTCAGCGGGAAGTCCTGCGCGAGAGATCTTTTCGCCGATTGTCGTGGTTATGTGGTGAGCTATCACTCATGGTGGCTACTCCGAGCCATCGTCGAGAGGAAGTTCTAGAAGATATTGCAATGTACAAGGCTGAAGAAGGGACGGAAACCGAGTTTGTGTTCAGGGAAGAGGCGTTTGCTTTGTCGGATACGGCAGGTGAAGGGGAGGAAAATGCGTTATAGCCACGTTTTCGGTAGCACCAAGCGAGAGGTAGACGATTCTCTGGGGACGGCAATGGGCCTGCTGGCCCGCGCTGGTTTTCTGCGCCACGCTCTGGGCAGCGCCGGGCTGCTGCCCCTGGGGATGATGGCTACGGAGCGGCTGGTGGACTTTGTGCGGGCGTCGCTGGGAGTGGATGAGCTGTGGCCCGTGTCCGGGCTGGCGTGGCCCGAAGGGCTCTGGCAGGCTGCAGCATCCGAGTTGAATTCGTACAAGCAGCTACCTACCTGGGTGCTCCTGCGGGGGGCGCCGACATCGCCAGTGCGGGTCATAGCTTTCATGCCGGGCGAGTCGTCGGCAAACAGGGCATGGGAAAAAGTGTGCGCGCTGTGGTGGCGGATCGGGGAGTCGCTGCTGGGAAACGCCTTCCTGGAAGGGGATGCGCTTTTCATGGCCCACGACGACCTGCTGACCAGCGCTTATTTCGTGCCCGCCGACGGTCCGGATCGTTCGGTCGGGTGTCCCAGGTGTGACTATTGGGCGGAACCCGACGCTGCCAGGCCGCGCGTGGTGGCACCGGAGCCCGCACCGTTGGAGGAGCCGAAGCTGGTCGAGACTCCCGGATGCACCACCATAGCGGCGGTGGCAGAGTACCTGGGGGTGCCAGAGGCGCAGACGTTGAAAGCGGTTTTCTACGCCGATGCCGAGGGGCATGTCGTGTTTGCCGTCATCCGGGGAGACCTGGATGTGAGCCCTACGAAGCTGGAGCGGGCGGCGGGGTGTGGGCTGCTCCACCCAGCCACGGCAGGGGAGCTGGAGCGGGCAGGCATGGTGCCCGGGTACGCTTCTCCCGTTGGCATTCCCAGGGACGTGCTGGTGGTGGCGGACGAGAGCGCTCTGGCAGGGCAGAATTTCGTGGCGGGCGCCAACAAGCCGGGGTATCATCTGACAGGTGTAAACCCAGGACGCGATTTCAAGCCGCACGTGTGGGCTGACATAGCGGCTGCGAAAGTGGGCGATCCGTGCCCGCGGTGTGGAACTGCTATCGAGCGCATGGAAGGCTTTCTGGTGGGAAGGGCGTGGAGGCATGTGCCGGAGATGGCAGAACGCGCCGGCATGGTGTTCCTAAACCGAGACGGGAAGAGCGTGCCGCTCCATGTGGTGAGCACGGAGTTGCTGCCGGTGGCACTGCTGGCGGCCGTGGCACATACGCATCACGACGATGCTGGCCTGGTGTGGCCGCCGGAGGTCGCTCCGTTCCAGGTACACCTGTTGACAGTGAAGCAGAAAGATCAGCGAGTACGGGAGACAGCGGAAGGGCTGTACCGTCATTTGGAGGACGCGGGCGTGTCCGTGCTCTACGATGACAGGAACGCCAGCCCCGGCGTGAAGTTCGCCGACGCCGATCTGATGGGCATGCCGCTGCGAGTCACCGTCAGTCCGCGAAGCCTTAAGCAGGGTGGGGTGGAGGTAAAAGCGCGGTCAGGGGGCGAGGCGGAGGTGATGACGCCGGACGAGCTCGAAAGAGCAGCTCACAGATAACACCGGATGTGCGGAAACGAAAAGCGGGGTCGGGAATGTGACCCCGCTTTTGAGTAAAGGGATGGAGCATGCTCCGCCCCTTTACTTTACGCCGCCTGCTGCGTCTGCGCCTTCGCTTTGTTGAGAGATGCCATAAGCCTGGATTTGCGCCGTGCAACGTTGTTCTTGTGCAGGATTCCTTTCTCGGCGGCTTTGTCCAGAGCCTGAATGGCATCGTTGGCGGCTTTCTCAGCAGCATCTAGGTCTCCGGCCTCGATGTATGCGCGGGAGCGCTTGATGTAAGTGCGTACCGTGGACTTGACGGCCTTGTTCCTCAAGTGCCGCTTTTCCGAAGTCTTTATCCTCTTCTTTGCCGACTTGTGATGTGCCAACTTCAAATCCTCCCTGTTTTTGCTTTCGTCCGAGACATGAGCCGAACATTGTGCCGTAAGGATAGCGTAAATGAGGGGAGTTGTCAAAAGGAGAGAAAGGTGTCGTGTTTTTGAGAGCCTCCCGCCTCTGCAGGCCCGATTACCTAAATATGTCACAGTGAATGTACGAATTTACTGGCGGGCAGAAGCGGGCATATTTGCCTGCTACGGCCTTATGCTAGTTCCGAATAGTTGAACAGGAGTGTCCTCCGGGGTAAACTTGGATTGTCAGATAAACTCAAGTCAAATCCGGAGGACGTTCCAATGGCAAACGACTTCGAAGATCTTCGCACATGGGTGTATGTTATTGCGGACGACATCTGGCAGCAAATCAAACCTCTTTTCAGCCGTCCGGGGCCCAAGCCGAAATGCAGCGACAGCAAGTTGGTAACAATGGCCATCGTAGGGGAATGCCGTGGGTGGGATGTGGAAACGAAAATGTCGAGTCATTGGAAAGAGCACCGAGACTTGTTTCCCAACATACCTTCCCAGAGCCGTTTCAATCGCCGTCGTCGCAATTTGATGCCGGCCTCCAACTTGATACGTCGCATGGTGCTGCAGATGCTGGATTTACCCAGGATAGGCGATGTGTTATTGATAGTCTGCCTGTCCCCGTAGTGCAGTTCTACCTGGCACCGGGATCAACAGGTAATTGGAAGACCTATGGGGCTGCATTTGGGAAGGTTCCATCCAGCAGTGAGACCATTTTCGGGTACAAGCTTCATCTCCTGACCACGCTTTGGGGACTATGTACTCGTCTTTACACCAAGTTGACAGCTCATACATTACTTTCTCCAAATCAAAGCCCTGGCTTTCCCAAACTAGCATAAGGCCGTATTCACATAATTTACGACGTTGGATACATTGAAACCGAGTTTTTCCATGGCGATTTTGCCCGGGCCGGAAGCGCCGAATCGTCGGAGCCCGATTACAGCTCCGCGCTCTCCGATCCATTTCTGCCAGCCCAGGGGATATGCTGCCTCCACGGCAACTTTCGGTTTGCCAGGAATCAGCACGGACCTCCGGTATTCCTCCGGTTG
>WFQT01000409.1 GCA_015486895.1 Anaerolineae bacterium | reverse complement strand
TTGCTGAGATGGGAGATTGCCGAGCCATTGGCTTCGGCGTTAGCGTCTTTGACGCCGAAAGTGCGTGAGATGTTTGCCCGCTATAGCGTTGATGGTGAGACTGCGGAGGAAATTGCTGCCCGGCAAGGGCAGACCGTGGCTGAAGTGAAACAGGCCATTACCCAGGCACAGGAGGCATTGCGGCGCTTTTTGGGCCGCAACACACCTGCGGTGTCTAAGCGAGACAAGGCTCTGTGATAGTTGAGCGGAGCGGGTGAGGAGGTTGGACGGTGTTTAAGCGCATTCTGGTAGCATACGATAGTTCTGCATCGGCGGAACGGGCATTGCTTTATGCTGAACACGTCGCCCGGCTGGAGGGCGCTGAGATCACTGTTCTGCATGTGTATGATCCGCTGGATCAGTACGCCAGCGTGGATGGCTATGAGCTGTTGAACCGAGCAATGCAAGAGGTGACAACGAATTTGCTACGCGAGGCAGTTGCCGACATGGAGGCAATTGGACTGACTCAACTCCACACCCTGACACGGGAAGGCAACTCTGTCGAGGAAATCTTGCGGGTTGCGGAGGAGATTGACGCTCAGCTTATCGTTATTGGTTCTCGCGGACTGACGCAGGCGAGAGACTTACTGGGCAGTGTAAGTTTACACGTATTGCGGAATACGCAACGTCCGGTTCTGGTAATTTCTTGACTGCGTTATGGAGAGGTTATCAAAGGAGGTGTTAAATGGCTGAACACAAGACAATGTATTTTCTCATCGGTGGCTTGTTGGGAGCGGCGGCGGCTGCCTACTTTTTTCAGCACAACGAGAGAGTACGTGTCGCTGTTGGTGAACGGGCTGTAGAGTTGCAATCGGCAGCCCAAGAACAAGCGAAGGCTCTTAAGTCACAACTGGCGGAAACATCGGCGGCGGATATTGCTGCTCGTCAGGCAGCAGTCAGTGCTGAAGTAGAAAGACGACTGAGTGAGGGCAAAGAATCGTTGCAGGCGATGCTGGCGCGCGTGCGCCAGGAGCTGGCGGGTCTTGAGGCGAAAGATAACCCTGCTTTGACTACGGTACAGGAAAAACTCCAAATCGCTCGCAAGCGGGCTGAACTCCTTGCTCTAGAAGCCCGGTCCCGGATTCGCGGTGAAGAAGAATTGGAAGAAGTTCCCTCGGAGGAGTAGCATTGTTGGAAAGGGGACTGGCACGGTGGTGTGGTCTCCCTAACTTGGTTTACTATGAATTACGTGGATTAGAGGTAACTACTCAGGCTGACCTGCATCCGGTAGTTAAAACTGTAGCAGTATTTGCGAAATCGGCCAACGCCGACTAGAAATTGAGCCGATGCAGGTCGGTTTTGCAGGGGTTGTGGCGAGTTCATTCGCCGGGGAGCAGTTGAATTAAGAAAAGAAGGTGACACCATGTATGTCTGTCATCATTGCGGTGAGCCAACAACGAATATTCATCCGGGTAAGGATGATCGTTGTCAGAAATGTGGCTATCACTTACGTGCCTGTGAGAATTGCCAATATTATGACGGTCATGGATGTATTTTAGGATTGCCCTACGTATTAACCAGTGCAATTCACGGTAATCAGTGTCCCCGTTTTAAATTTCGTGATACATCAGAAGAGGAGTTCAGAGTGGAAGAAAAACAACAAAGTTTGAATGATGTTGAGATTTCGACGATAGTTGTCGCTATTGATGGCTCTCCCCAGACTGAGAAAGTAATTTCCCGGGCGGTGCACATGGCGAAGACACACGGTGCCCATGTCTTCTTGGTGCACGCTTACTCGGGGGTGTCGGAGTGGTTGGGCAGAGAGCAAATGGAGAAGTCCGTGGCCAAATCCATCGAGCGAGCAAAGCGCGTTGTTGCCCCGTGGGTGGAGCTAATGGAAGAAGCCGGGATCAAGCCTGATCTTGAGCTCTTAGAAGGCCCTGCCGCCAAGGCTATTCTGGCTGTGGCTGATACGCGCGAGGCGGATATAATCATCATGGGGTCTCGCGGGTTGAACCCCATTGAAGAATTGATGTTAGGTAGCGTCAGTGAGCAAGTAGTCAGGCGGGCGCATTGCCCGGTATTGATTATTCGCTGAGATACAGTTTATGAATTGCAGAGACAACGTTGTCTCAAACAGGATATGGAAACAAAAAGGGGGAGCGTTGTCGCGTGCTCCCTCTTTTTGTTTGTGCTGTATGCATTTGCTTTAGCGGATTCATTGTTAGAACTAACCGTGAATGTCACAGAGAAGTGGCTATGTCAGCGGGCTAACGGCCCGATCCAGTACGGGAGGGTTAGGGTGGTGGGCTACTACAGGGGGGGGTATGTTCTCGAGAGGAGGTTTTTCGTATGAAGAAATTATTGGCCGGAAATGAAGCTATCGCTCGGGGGGCCTGGGAGGCTGGCGTTTTATTCGCTTCTGGCTATCCGGGGACGCCGAGCACGGAGATACTGGAAAATTTTGTCCGTTATCCTGGTGTCTACGGTGAGTGGGCACCTAATGAGAAGGTGGCGTTAGACGCGGCGATTGGTGCTGCCTATGCAGGCCGGCGGGCACTGGCTACCATGAAGCATGTTGGTCTGAATGTGGCGGCAGATGCCTTTTACTATGTTTCCATGACTGGCACGGAATCGGCTCTCGTTGTTGTGTCCGCCGATGACCCGCAGATGCACTCTTCGCAGAATGAGCAGGATAATCGCAATTTCGCTCGCTTTGCTCGTGTTCCTTGCTTGGATCCAAGTGATAGCCAGGAAGCGAAAGACATGGTCATTGCCGCCTATGACTTGAGCGAGCAGTTTGATACGCCGGTGATGTTGCGCCCGACTACCCGTATTTCTCATTCATTCACCATGGTAGAGCTTGGTGAGCGACAAGAACATCCCACGCGGGTGCATCGTTTTCCTCGTAATGCGAAAAAGTATGTCATGGTGCCTGCAAATGCCCGTCCCCGTCACTATTTTATTGAGGAGCGTTTAGAGAAGCTGAAGGCATTCGCCGAGACATTTCCGTTCAATCGTGTGGAATGGCGGGACCTGGATTTGGGGATTGTAACCAATGGTGTCGCATACCAATACGCGCGGGAAGTTTTTCCCAACGCTTCGATCCTAAAGTTGGGGATGAGCTTCCCCGTGCCGATGCAGATGATCGCCGATTTTGCCCGGCGGGTGAAACGTCTTATCGTTTTGGAAGAGCTGGACCCGTTCATCGAGGATTTTATGCGTATGGCGGGGATTCAGGTGGAGGGCAAGTCGATCTTCCCGCTTTGTGGTGAGCTGAATCCGGCCATTGTCCGGGAACGGGCCATTGCCGCCGGCCTGTTGCCTCCGGGAAGCGCTTTGCCAAAAGCCAGTATACCGGAGTTACCACCTTTGCCGGCACGGCCGCCGGTGTTATGTCCTGGCTGCCCGCACCGCAGCGTATTTTGGGCTATTAAAAAGCTGCACTTACCGGTTAACGGCGACATTGGTTGTTATACGCTCGGAGTTGTGCCGCCGTTGGAAGCTATTGAGACCACCGGTTGTATGGGTGCCAGTATTGGCGTGGCCCACGGAGCCAGCAAGAGCAGCGGTAAAAAGCATGTAGCGGTCATCGGCGATTCTACATTCTTCCACACCGGTATGCCGGCACTGGTCAACGCTGTTTACAATAGGAGTCCGGTTATTACGGTAATTATGGATAACCGGGTGACGGCCATGACGGGAGACCAGCCGAACCCGGGCACAGGTAAGACATTGCAAGGTGAGGAAACTGTTGCCATTGACTTCGAGCCGTTAGTCAAGGCGATGGGGGTCAAACATGTGGCTAAGGTGGATGCTTACAACGAGGCAGAGGTAGAAGCGGCGCTGAAGGCGTTCAAGAAGCTGGATGAGCCATCGGTAGTGATTGCTGAGCGGCCATGTGCCTTGTTGCCGGAGGTGCGCAAGACGTACCAGCCGCTGCATGTTGACCTGGGCAAGTGTGATGGTTGTGGCGTCTGCTTGAACACAGGCTGTCCAGCGCTGTTGCACAGCATCGAGATTCACGAAGAGAGCGGGCGCTACAAAGTGGAAATTGATCCCTTGCTGTGCACCGGCTGTGAGTTGTGTGCCCAAGTCTGTCCGCAGGAAGCGATTTCTTTCCGCGCTCAGGCGGATCACTTTGGATACGAGACGCACTTATAACCGGAGAATGAGGAGGAACAATGGAAGCAATAAATTTCCTGTTGGCCGGCGTAGGCGGGCAAGGCGTCCTTACGGCCAGTAATATTTTAGCTGAAGTCGGTGTTTTGGCCGGGTATGATGTGAAAAAATCGGAAGTGCACGGCATGTCGCAACGGGGTGGCAATGTAACCAGTCACGTGCGTTGGGGAAAGACGGTGTATTCTCCGCTCATTGGGGTAGGGGAAGTGGATTATCTGCTCGCATTCGAAGCGCTGGAGTCGTTGCGTTATCTCAATATGTTGCGTCCCACGGCTAAAATAATTACTGACGACCATCGGATTACGCCTATCACCGTTACCACGGGCAATGCGGTCTATCCCGAACGAGGACAAATCGACGGCTGGTTGCGACAGGTGACGGCGGACGTGTTCTGGGTGCCGGGGGTTTCCCTGGCAGAGGGAATGGGTAACGCTCGCGTGGCGAACATTATCGTCCTTGGGTTCCTTTCCCGGCTGCTGGATGTCCCGGAGCAGATGTGGCAGGAAGCCATTGTCCGTTGGGTGCCGGGGAAAGTTTTGGCGTTGAACCAGGAAGCATTGGCGAGGGGGAGCTCGTTGGCGGCTGCGGCTCGGTAGTTAACAGGACTCTGGCGTTTTTTATTTTAGCCACGGAAAATACAGAATTTCACAGATTTGGGTCGAAAAGCGAAGGAAAATATGTGTTAATCTGCGCAATCTGTGGTGAAAATAGTTAGGTCGAGCCTAAAACATCATTTTCGCCAGACTCCAGTAGTTATCAGTTTCGTCGGAAGGCGTGTCGCCTAAGATTTCATGTCGTTGTCGATACGTCTTCCATGAATTCTCCTTGCAACGAATAGGGGCCATATTTCTCGATCCGCACTTGCACCAGCCGCCCTTGCATGTCCTGAGGGTGGTGGAAGAAGACAATCTTATCGGTGCGGGTGCGGCCTCTCCATTTCCCTTTATGCTGCCCTTCCACTAATACTTCCATGGTTTGTCCTACCAAGGCGGCGTTTTTCTGACGTAGAATTCCTTCTTGTAAGGTCTCTAACGTTTGGTGTCGCCGCCTCTTTTCGTCATCCGGCACGTCGTCCGTCATGGTGCGGGCGCTGACGGTGCCGGGGCGGGGTGAGTAGCGGGCTAAATGGGCTTTGTCCAAACGCAGATCGCGTAGGATGCGGTAAGAGCCCATGAATTGGGTTTCGCTTTCACCAGGGAAGCCAACGATAATGTCGGTGTGGATAGCTGCGCCGGGGATCATTCGCCGTATTTTGGCTACGAGCTGTTTGTATTCGGCGACGGTGTAGCCGCGGCGCATGTTGCGTAGCACTTCGTCATCGCCGGCTTGAATAGGCACTTCGATGTGTTCGCATACTTTCGTCAGTTCTGCTACGGCCTGGAGAATACGGTCGTCCAAGTAATTGGGGTGGCTGGTGAGGAAGCGGATGCGCCAGAGGCCTGGGATGTGGCTGGCTTCGTAAAGCAGGTCGGCCAGGTCCGGCGAGCCGCCCCAATCTTTGCCGTAGCGGTCTACGATTTGTCCCAAATAGGTGATCTCTCGCACACCTTGCCGGACTAAATCTCGTGTTTCGGCCAGGATATCATTTAACCGACGGCTCTTTTCAGCGCCTCGCCGGGAGGGGATGATGCAGTAGGTACAAGCGTGTGAGCAGCCGTAGACGATCGGGATGTAAGCAGCCACTGGGGGCTCCCTGTAGAGGGAGAGATGACGGATGCTTTGGTAGGCCGGCCCTGGCGTTGTCGTCGCTTCATCTTGTAGACGGTGCCGGGCTGTTGTTGTCTGCGTTTCCAGTTGCTTGGCGGTTCCGCTTTCCGCGGCTAAAGCGGTAATGAGGCTGCTGGGGTCTGACGGCGGCAGGAAGAAGTCCACGTGTGGAAATTGTTTTTGCAACTCTGGTGAGGGATGAATGCCCACAAAACAACCCATGAGGGCAATTTTCACCCCCGGTCGGCGCCTCTTCAGGGCTTTCAGCGACTGGGTGTGGCCAACGACTTTGTCCTCAGCGCTTTGTCGTACAACACAACTGTTCAAGACGATAACGTCAGCCTCTTCATCTCGCTCTACCGGCTCGTAGCCCAGCGCATCTAACTCAGCGGCTACATGATTCGAGTCGGCAACGTTCATCTGGCAGCCAATAGTCCAGATGTGGTATTTCTTGCTATTCAAAATTGTGCTCCTTTAGTGCTCCCTCAGGAGTCGGCAGTTTGTCTTTCCTACTGAGTCTGCCTTAAGGGAGTGATTGTTATTGTAGCGCATGGTTTCCGGGGCGTAAAATAACGGGTGGGGAGCGTTATCTCATTTGGCCGGGGACGTGATATAATAACCGGTAGTATCGTGTTTTGTGTAGAGGAGTTCAACATGAATGGTGAAGCCGGCACTGTTTCTTACCTCGGCTGGCGTTTACTGGCTATTGCCTTCCTGATAGGTGCCAACGCGACGTTCGTTTCGCTGGAATTTGCTTTGGTGGCTTCGCAGCATTCGCGGTTGGCGAAAATGGCTCGGGATGGTAATCGCTTGGCCCGGCTGGGGTTGCGGCAAATAGAGCAACGATCTCTTTACATTGCGGCAACGCAGTTAGGCATTACGCTGGCTAGCTTGGCTTTGGGCTGGATCGGTGATGTCACCTTGGCGGCTATTCTCGAGAAACCGCTGGAGCAGTGGGTTGGGGCTCACTATAACTTGGTCGTTGCTCACACCATTGGTGTTATCGTTTCTTTCAGTATTATTACCTTTTTACATATTGTCTTAGGGGAACAGACTCCCAAGATTTTCACCATCAGTCGCCCGGAAAAGGTGTTACTCGTGCTGTCGCGGCC
>WFQT01000408.1 GCA_015486895.1 Anaerolineae bacterium | reverse complement strand
TCTGCGTGCCCGCACAGGCAGGCCGTAGGCCCATGATGACCCCTAAGAAATGAGGATAGCAAGAGTAAATGACTTGCGCTTCATAGCCTGGAGCGTGATATCCATCTCAATGTTTAGGGACGTTCCCTTGCCCCTCCGTCGCACGTTTAGAAGTTCAGCTTCTGAGAGAAGTTGAACTTCTAACGGAACTAATGTAGTATAAAAACCAACTACGGCGTCGCCGACCATTTACGGAGGGCATAAATTCTTTCTCTGAACATAAACATACACCTGGTACGACATATAGGCAATTGCTGCAAACAGAAGAAAGCATCCCGGGTAAAACGACTCCACCGCTATTTGACAGCTTGGTTTGTCCACTCTATACTCCCCACCCGTATATTAGCGCTTTCCAAACTGTTTTGCTTACCAACTGGACTCCGGAATTTTCATTTCAGCCACGGGAAAACACAGCTTGGGGTCGAAAAGCAAAGAAAACCGTGTTAATCCGGGCAGTGTTTAGGAGGATTCTCTCTGAAAATAGCTCACGGACAAACACGGAAAACACTGATCTTATTTTCATCCGCTGTGGTGCGGGCGTGCCAGCAAGGGCGTCCGTCAGGATAATGCAAAAAGGCCAGAAGCGTTACATGAGGTAAAATGAAGGTCATGCAGAAAATCGATAAACAGACAAGAACTAATGTCGAGCACCGGCTACGCCGCATCGAAGGGCAAGTGCGTGGTGTGCAACGCATGTTGACAAGCGAGCGAGAATGCGACGAAATGCTGCAGCAACTTGCTGCCATCCGCTCTGCAGTACAGCAGACAGCGCTATTGTTAGCTCGCTCTTACACCGAACAATGTGTGACTGACCCGGAAGCTACTGCCTCGCCACAACAGCTTAGCCAACAACTGTTGCAAGTCTGGGCACGCGTGGATTGACGAGGAAGCCCTGACCGCCAGACTGCATTTTTTCTTTTCCACCATGAAAAGAGGCAGGAATCTACATGCATCAACATCACCTGCATTCTATTTTCAAAGCAGACATTCATGCAGAAACCACGCACCACAGAGGAACGAAAAGCGCTGTCACAATTCGTGGGGTTCGTGGTTGCAATTTTCGGGGCAGACATAGTGGATGCGCTGTCACGAGTAGTATGGCCAGAAATACATATGATTGGTTGGAGAGGAGCAATGCAAATGGTGATTGGTAATGCTCGCTGGCTTACTGGAGGATTAAATGCCGTTTGGGCGTTTATTTCCCTCTATCTCGCCTTTCACCTCTGGAAAATCAACCGGGAGGACCAACAAACTTGCCGCTACCAATGGGCCTGGGTGTTACTCTGGCTGGGTGCAGCAGCGGCCAGCCGGGCTACCTACGTCCTCGGCGGCGAAAGATTGCCAATGGCAGTCAACTTTTGGCTACGGGTGGGCGAACTGTACTTATGGGCGCTGGCTGTCCTGAACACGCTACTGGCAGCCTTTTTCCTGGGCGTGCCGGTGCAGCTACGAGAGCGACTCATGTGGCTGCCGTGGCTCCAGTTTCTGCTTTTTCTGATTACTGTGAGCTTCTTGCGCCATGACTTCTACCTGGTTAGCATTAATTACGCACCGGTCTTATTGCTTTTCGGCTGGTTTCTTTTACAGGATGAACAAGAAAACGGTACTACATCGTTATTGTGGTATGGTATTGCCGCATTATTCTTGCTCTTCTTGCTGGACGTGGCCATGAATCGAGAATGGTTAGCCGCTCACATCAGCCTGCCAGGCATGGCTATTGCCGGCATTGTTGCCTCTATCCTCTTTTATCAGGGAGGCAAAGGGATGCGCGATCATAATGCGACTCGAGTAACTCCTCCCCGGCTGAAAAGCAAGAAACCCAAGCGCAAACCGGGTGGCCGGAAAAAAGATGTGTAGCACAAACTATAGCCTGGTGAAAATCCATTTTGTGGCTCAACACAGCAATTACGACCACAGATTACACCGATTTCCGAAAGGGAATCCTCTTTTCCCCCTTTATGAGCAATAGGAGATCATGACAACGCCGTCTGCAGAACTGGAAACAGAAAAAACACAATTCGATGCTTTTGTAGAAAAAAACTTCGTGCACAACTTCCTATCCGGAGTTGTGCACGGTACTTTTTTTCAGCTTAGTTCCGCGTTTGCCAGCCCCTCTACAGTCCTACCAGCTTTTATAAACACCTTAACCGGCTCTAAAGCGATGGTTGGATTAGTGATGGCGATCGCTGCCGGGGGAGGATACGCCGCTCAGTTGCCGTCGGCAAAGTTCTTAGAACCAAAGCCGTACAAACGCCCGGCATTAATGGTAGCTATTTCCATCCGCTTAGTCTCCTGGTTTCTCATTGCTGGCATGACTTATCTGTGGGGTGTTTCTCACCCACAGCTTATCCTAGGCGTCTTTGTCGGGTTACTATCGATCTTCTCCATGGCTGGCGGCTTGGGCTCCGTAGCTTACGGAGATGTCATTGCCAAGGCTATTCCCACCCGGCGGCGGGGACGATTTGCCGGCACTCGCTACCTTTTGGGCAGCTTGCTGGCCATTGGTGCTGGATTTTTGGTGCGCTGGATTTTGCAGCGTGACGATTTGTTCCCTTACCCCGCCAACTTCGCCTTGATCTTTTTTGGATCGGCCGTGAGCTTAAGCATAGCCTTCTTCGGCTTCTGGTCCATTCGCGAACCGGTGGATCCAGTACGAGGAGAAACACTCTGTTACCGGGCGTTTTTACGCCAGGCTAAGGCACTCTGGTCACATTACGACAATTTTCGGTTGTTCATATTCAACCAGCTAATCAGTGAGGCATTCCAGATCAGTATTCCTTTCTACGTGTTATACGCTAAGCATGACCTGCACATTTCCACAGCCAGCGTAGGGTTGTTTATTATCGGTCAACTGCTCGGCGGGGTAGCGGGAAACCTGTTTTGGGGCTTCTTGGGGGATCACCATGGCAACAAGTTAGTGATTGTTATTAGCAGTCTATTGCTTCTAACAATTCCACTGGCAGCATTGCTGGCACCAGCAGGTATGGGCTTAATCTTTGTCACCGTCTACCTGCTCATGGGATTTGTTATCGCCGGGCGTCGAATTGGCTACGGAAATTACCTCCTGGAGATCACAGCCCCCGATGTCCGTTCAACCTGCATCGCCTTGAATGGAACCCTCTTGATTCCAACGGCATTTTACCCGATTATCGGTGGCATTTTAGCCTCCATCTTTTCTTACCGTTCTCTTTTCTGGCTAACAGTGTTGCTGGCTTTGCTTGCTTTTGTTATTTCCTGGTTGCTCCGAGAGCCCAGGCTGGCCAGCATGCCGGTTTGCACGGCGCGCGATGGTGGGATACAATGAATTCCCCGAGGCTTTTTAAGGTCAGGGACCGGACAATGGTATTGTTGGTTTTAGCCACAGGTTAACACGGATTTTTACAGAATTTCAAGGGGACATCAAACCGAAAATCAGTATAATCTGTGCCATCTGTGATCAGGATTACTTTGTTGAACCACAAAATAGGTTTCTGCCAGACTCCGGTCAGGGAGTAAAATTCGTTGTGATGGACATGCCAACATATGAAACAGAAGAAGCATTAGTCGATGCCTTGCAACAGGGGGATAGAGCCGCTTGTGCTGTCCTAGTGGAGCAATACTCAAAGCAGATCTATAACGTGGCCCTGCGCCTTTTGAAGGAACATCATGATGCCGAGGAAGTACTGCAAGAGACGTTCATCACGGCATGTCAAAAAATAAAGACCTTTCGCCGGGAGGCCAAGTTAGGCACTTGGTTGTACCGTATCGCCACCAACGCCAGTCTAATGATATTACGCAAAAATAAGGAAACAACTTATTCTTTGGATGAGCCATTGACCACGGAGGATGGCGATAAACTGCCGCGTCAGTTAGTAGATTGGACGTTCGATCCTCGAGAGTTGCTTCTAAACCAGGAAGTACGGGAAATGTTACGTCAGTCGGTGGATCAGTTGCCCGATAAACTGCGCGCCGTATTCGTCTTGCGAGAACTGGAAGGCTTTTCCACTAAAGAGACAGCTACAATGCTGGAAATCAGCGAGACGGCTACGAAAGTCCGGTTGCACCGGGCCCGGTTGCAATTGCGGGAAGACCTGACAGGGTACTTCCAGCAACACAAAGAGTTTCTATTGCCAAAGCAACACGACGATAAGCCCTCGCATCCCCTGGCTAACCCAAAAGATTGACCAGCAATAAGAGCATTTGGCTTTCTGTTAGAGTTCCGTTAGAATTACAGTAATTCATGTAACGAGATTTTTTGTCCTGCATCTAATGTGCGTGTGTAGTTTATAAGTTACTGGATATTGGCCTGTAGATTAACATAGATTCTCGCAGAATTAGTGGGAAATCAAACTGAAAATTAGTGCTTCCACGGTCGGAATTGCTTTGTGGAACCGTCAAACAATTCTCGCCAGACTCCAGTAATTTAATAAACTAGGGACATAACGTGTGCCCGTTACCTGAGTATCCAGGAGAGACTAATTGCATGAGACCAAAGAAAAGAGTGCGACCGGTTTTAATTTTCACCGCGCCCGGTTGTCCGCATTGTAGCGCGGCCAAACGCTATTTCCGCCAGAAGGGGATTCGCTTCAAGGACATTGACGTGTCCAGAGACCACGCTGCTGCCCGCGATATGATCAAAATAAGCGGGCAATCTGGTGTACCGGTCATTAAAATTGGCAGCAAAGTCGTGATAGGCTTCAACCGGCCGAAAATCGATCACCTCCTACAGCTATCATAGTTTTGTCCGCGGATGACAATGTTACCCGCTTTCAATATATTCGGATCTGAGTTTGTCTGCTGCTTGTCTGCTGCAAATTTGTGAAAGGAGTTGGATAATATGAAAGTCGTACCAATTGGAGATCGCATTTTAATTAAAGTCGTTGAGCCAGAAGCGAAGACCCCCAGCGGGATCATCTTGCCAGAAACGGCAAAGGAAAAGCCACAGCAGGGTGAAGTTCTGGCCATGGGTAGCAGTGCCAAAGAAGAATTGCCGCTGGATGTCGGGGACATTGTTCTCTTCCCCAAGTACAGCGGGACGGAAGTCAAGGTTGAGGGCGTGGAGCACCTCCTGCTGGAAAGCAGCGATATCCTAGCGAAGATCGTCAAGGACTAACTTCCGTTTTGAGCCTATCTGCAAGAGTCCCCTGGGCTATAGCATAGCACCAGGGGATCTCTTTATGGCAAGGAAACAAGTATCCCCTCCTCCCACCAGACTTTTTTAGGGGTAACGTGGGACACATTTCCAACGGATGGGGGGGAAAACCCAGTTTCTTCAGAGCAGCCTTCCAACGGTGTAGCCTATTTACAAGGTGTAGTCACAATCTGTGTTCGACCTGCCAGGGGATAAGCGGAAAAATCACTTTCCCCTGCCATTTCCCTTTGGGGTGATAAAGACATGAAAGCAAAATTGCGTTGGGTCGAAGGAATGCAATTTGTAGTAAAAGGGGATTCCGGCCATGCCATTGTGGTCGACAGTTCACCTGATGTGGGAGGACAGGATAGTGGACCTCGTTCCATGGAATTGTTGGTCATGGGCCTCGGTGGTTGTACAGGCATGGATGTCGCTTTCATCCTGCGCCGACACCGGCAGAATTTTGACGGTATGGAAGTGTACATAGATGCTGAACGGGCAGAAACGCACCCCAAAGTCTTTACACACATTCACATCGAGTATGTAGTCTATGGCAATGTCAGAGAAAAGGTGCTGGAACGGGCAATCCATCTTTCCCAAACAAAATATTGTGCTGCCAGTGCGATGTTCGCAAAAACGGCGAAAATTACGCACAGCTATCGTATCATCCACAACGGCAAGCCGGAAGAGATAGCGGTGCCAACAGAATAATCCCAAGGATAAGGCAAGGCATGCCGCTGCACGCTGTGCAGCGCCCGCCGAACAATCGTTCTATTTCCGGGCATGCCCTTCTGGCAAGAGAACGCGCCAACACCCAGTTCGGCGGGCGGTAACCCATCTCTAGAGCCGAACAGACCAGGGCGACTGGACCAAGATGGGATTGGAGCGGTACGATCACGCAGAGAGAAAAATAAGAGACTTTGCGGCTTTGCGTTTAGCTTTTTGGTTCCGGCTTGTCCAGGTTAGAACAGACCCAATTGAAATGATACCAGATCAGGGCGCTAGATGTTGAACCAACCTCACTCCGGTGGTGGTGCGAAGCCACCTTCACCGCCCCCCAAAGTGCGCTCAATTTCATCTGGGTCTTCCCCCGCCTCCATGCGATCCACGACCTCGTCAAACTCATCCCCTAAATCCTCTCCCATTTCCTGGCCCATGCGCCGCATCCAACGGGCCATGGACTTCGGATCATCCGGGTCCAACCCGGACAAATTGCTGGGATCGGCTAATTTCTCCAGGCGACTATCTTCACTCTGGGCCACAGCCACCGGGGAAACCAACCGCACCAACCGCTTACCTCCACAATAAGGGCAAACTGGATCGCCTTTCTCAGCGGCGCTAATCGTGCGCCAGAAAATACTCACTCGTCGCCGGCAGTCGTAGCAGTAATATTCGTAGATCGGCATGATTACACCTCCTATTGACATCAAACCGATTCTCTTTGAGATTTTTCTTCATTACTGTTATTATACAGAAGGACTTTCTGCTGACAAGTCCATGTCCTGAGAAGGGGGTAAACGCCCTGCAATGGAATCGGCCACAGATTCACACAGAAAAATCGGATTTTAAGCCTGCTTTCGCTGCTAAGGGCGCCGAGAAATATGCAAATTGAGGGTCCATCAATTCCAACTTTACTTTCTCGGTTCTCTTCGCGCTCTCGGCGTAAAAGTCAGACCACAAATAGCCCCCGGCAATTACTAATCTGTGTTCAGATGCTCAATCAGCATTAATCAGCGTTTTAACCTTGCCTGAGCAGATACATGCGTAATGGATCGACAAGAGCATTTTGAAAGGAAGTGAATATGACTAATCTCTTCATCCCGGCCACCGGCTTACTTTATCTCGTTTTATTCTGGGGACTCTCCCTCACGCGCGGCGAGGGGTTCCCCAAGCAAATGGTTGTGGAATCATTAGTGCTGACTATACTTGCCAGTGGCTTACAACTGTCAGTGCTGCCGATACACCCGACAATCTTTTTCTTGCTGCTGTACCTGATCACGATGCGAGCACGGTTACTCTCTGATCTTGGAAACCTTCTCACCAAGCGACAGCAATACAACCAAGCTAACAATATCTTTAATCTTGCCCTACGCCTGTGGCCTGATGCTGCTTCCCGGCGCATTGTGCGTATTAACCAGGCAGTTACTTTCCTCCGGATAGGAAGTTTTGCCCAAGCTGAGGCATTATTTCGCAGCCTCCTGGCCGAGCTCCCGTCACCGGGGTTCTCGACTAAATTGGAAGCTGCAGTGCACTACAATTTAGCTTTAACCTTACAATATATTGGAGACAAAGCAGGTGCCATTGAGGAATTCAACCGCACCGTGGCGTGTGCACCTAAAAGTATCTACGCCCATGGCGCTCGTATCGCCATAAAGAAAGGGAATGAGACACAACCAACGGGCCGGCACGAGGAAACGGCGACGGACAACATTCCCGGATAGTCGCCAGGGAGACAGCAGGTAGACTGCTCTGTCAGGTCGGAGAGAGATTGCAAACATGTGAGAACCATGCCCTCGGTGGGGCCTAGGGGCTACGTCGCAGCCAACCTGCCCTACGGCTGAACGACACACCTCCAGGGTTGGGGGCCGAGGGGCTATTTTATACGAGGAGTTAGAAGATGCAAGCAGAGGACCAGCCTCTTTCCGGGCGAGCAAAGCCGGACGACATCAATCTGGATATCGCCTTACGACCGCGTACTTTAGACGATTTAGAAGGTCAGGACCGTATCAAAGAGAACCTTCGCATCTTGCTAGAAGCGGCCAAAGCCCGGGGGGAAGCATTGGACCACGTGCTTTTCTACGGCCCACCGGGGTTAGGGAAAACTACGTTAGCGCACATCATCGCCTATGAAATGGGGGCTAACTTGCGGGTGACCTCCGGGCCAGCCATTGAACGGTCGGGAGACCTTGCGGCCATTCTAACCAACCTGCAGCAAGGGGATGTCCTCTTTATTGACGAGGTTCACCGCCTGGGCCGGGCGGTGGAAGAGATTCTCTACCCAGCCATGGAGGATTTCGTCTTAGACATCGTGGTGGGCAAAGGCCCAGCAGCTCGCTCCATTCGTTTGAAATTACCTCACTTCACAGTAGTCGGAGCAACAACCCGCTTAGCGCTTCTCACAGCCCCTCTGCGGGATCGCTTCGGCGCCATTTTCCGGCTGGATTTCTACCAAGAGGCAGCCATCAAGAGCATCATCCGCCGGGCAGCCCGGCTTCTCGCTGTGGAAATCGACGACCGGGGCGCCACGGCAATCGCTTCCCGTTCCCGAGGCACACCACGAGTAGCTTTGCGGCTTCTTCGCCGAGTACGTGATTACGCTTTAGTACGCAGCAATAACCGCATCACCCAGGAAGCAGTAATAGCCATGATGAAGCTACTGGAAGTTGACGAGCTGGGTTTAGATACCACGGATCGGCGAGTGTTATCCGCACTTGTCGAGAAATTCGATGGCGGGCCGGTGGGGTTAGACACATTAGCAGCCTCCATTAGCGAGGAAGCAGATACCATCATGGATGTCTCGGAACCGTACTTGCTACAAATGGGCTTCGTGTCCCGAACACCCCGGGGGCGAGTAGCCACCCGCTTAGCTTATCAACATCTGGACATCCCTTACCCCGAAGAGAGGCAAATAATGACGCAGCCGCCTCTGTTCAGCGGGAAGGCGGACGCAGAACCACCAACAGAAACGGAGGCAGAAGAACAAACAACGTGACACCGCGAGTTGGTATCACAACAAAAACCGTTGGCGAAGCATGGTTCGAACGCTGGGTGAGAAACTACTGGGTAGCTATGAAAGTAGCTGGCTGCCAGCCGGCGCTATTAGCGCCAGAAATCGTTACCGAACCAGAGCAAATTATGGCATCGCTTGATGGCTTGCTGCTCACCGGTGGCGGCGATATTGCTCCTCATTATTATGGTCAGACGCTCGCCGGGACGGATCCTGATTCAGTAAATGAGGAACGAGATAAAATGGAGCTTTCCCTCTTCGCCGCTGCTCATTCTGCCGATAAGCCCATTTTCGGCATCTGCCGCGGCTTCCAGGTCATTAACGTAGCCATGATGGGGGGCCTTTTGCAAGACTTCCCAGGCCACACATCGGACCACACACATCCGGGGCACATGCACGTCGTGGATATACTCCCTGGCAGTCAGCTTGCAAACAGCTTATCTTTTTCCGGAAAACTAGCCGTCAATACCTACCACCATCAAGGAGTGACAGAGCAAGAGTTGGCGCCGGATTTGCTTGCTTCCGGCAGAGCCGTACCTAACAACTGGCTCATAGAAGGCTTCGAGTCCCTCAATGCTACCTGGATCATCGGCGTGCAGTGGCACCCGGAACGCTACATCCGGGATGACCTGCCCCGGCCACACATGCGCCTCTTCGAGAGCTTCTGTGTGGCCATGCAAAGGAAAAGCTATGGCACCTGACCCCTGGAGCAGCTTAGGACGATTGTTGCTGAGCCTCGGCGTGCTGTTAATCTTGTTAGGAGGGACCTTTCTCTTAGTGGGACACATGCCGGGGATTAGTCACTTGCCCGGTGACATTCACTACCAAAAAGGCAATTTCTCCTGCTTCTTTCCCCTGGTTAGCATGCTACTGCTCAGCGCCCTGCTAACGCTGCTCTTGAACCTAATCATCCGCCTCTGGCACCGTTGAGGTCTACGTGCGCACAGCCGAGTTCGACTACTTGTTACCTCCAGAACGTATCGCTCAAAAGCCGGTTTCGCCGCGAGACCACGCTCGCTTGCTGGTGGTGGACAGGAGCAGCGGGCACCTGGCACACCTGCATTTCTATGATCTCACCCACTTGCTGCGGCCGGGAGACGTGCTGGTAGTCAACGACAGCCGGGTGATTCCAGCTCGGCTACACGCCCACAAGCCCAGCGGTGGCCGGGTGGAGATTCTGCTCCTCAAACCGGTGGCCCCGCAGGTGTGGGATTGTCTGGTTGGGGGAAAGCGAATCCGCCCCGGCCTGCACCTGACGTTAGAGCAAGCAGGAAACGTCACTGCGGAAGTGCTGGCGGAGACTGACGCCGGAGGCCGACGGTTACACTTCAGCGCGCCAGTAGAGACATTCTGGGAGCGCGCCGGGGAAATGCCTTTACCTCCTTACATCCACCGCCGCTTAGAAGAACCAGAACGCTACCAGACAGTTTACGCCCGTCAACAAGGCTCCGCCGCCGCACCCACTGCCGGCTTGCACTTCACAGCGGATCTCATATCCCAACTAAAGGACCGCAAGGTGACTTTCGCCTATGTCACTCTCCACGTAGGATTAGACACATTTCGCCCCATCAAAGAAGAAAATATCGAAGCACACCAGATTCACAGTGAGTGGATTCACCTTTCCCCAGGGACGGCAGCGCTGCTAAACCGGGCCCACGCTACCGGCCATCGGATTATTGCCGTAGGCACCACCAGTACCCGGGTTCTGGAAAGCAGCACCCATCCACAGGCCTTGTCATCACCGTCGGCGCTGCTACCCTGGCCGGCAGAGATCCCCCCTGCCGATAAAGAAGGTCTATTCCACCCCGTGGAGGGCTGGACCCGTCTTTACATCAAGCCTGGTTTCACTTTCCGTGGGGTAGACGCCCTCATTACTAACTTCCACTTGCCCCGCTCCACTTTACTCTTGCTGGTAGCAGCCTTTGCCGGCAAACCGCTGCTCGACAAAGTCTACCAGGTAGCCATTGCCAAGAAGTATCGCTTCTACTCCTTTGGCGATGCTTGCCTATTCCTTTGAACCAGAAACCAGCTTTCACTGCTGCCTTTGCATTTCGTCATACACTTCGAGGCCGTCCAGGAGAATACGGCGCTGCGCCGCCATTTCTCGTTCCGCCTCCACTTTCCGATACTCATTTAGCCTCTTGGAAATGATCTTTTGAATTTCGCCCGGGCGATTGACCTTGGCGAAAACAATCATGCCCTCTGAACCAGCCGTCTGAATGCGCACGTTGCCATAACGCAAGAGGCTATGCCAAAAACCCTTCATCTCCGAAGAGAGATTCTGCACCTTTGACAAGGGAGCACTATGCCGACTTTCATGGGCGAATAACGGCTTCTTTTCCACATCAATGATCTCGGTCCTGGTCAAGATATACTGGTCGTTGCCCCAATCTATAGCTTCCCATGCCGTCTTTAGAAAGGCAATCAGCAATAATAAGCTAGCGATAATAATAAAGATGACTTGATGCGAGTGCAGCGCAAGATATAACAAAAATACACCCAAAATAACTCCTGACAACCATCCCCCGACACGCTCCAACCAATTGAAATAGCTCTTGCGCCAAACATAAGTATCCCCTTCCCGCCACGAAACGAGAACCATCCGCGCAAAGCGATTGGGTCCGGTCTGCTCATTAGGAGTTGGCTTTTTCTCCTCTGTCAACAACAGCGGCTTACCATGCAATTTCGCCAGCAACCACGAAGGTGACCGCTTCAAGGGTAGGAATAGCTTCCCCAGCAGACGAAAACCACTTCGCAGGCCATGAGCGATAAAATTGAACGGCGCCTGCACAATAGCCTTGTACCAGATCTGTAGGAGAGAAGGAGGATAATACCGAGACGGAAACCATTCGTCCGGTATCACCTGTTGCCGTGCTTTAGGCAAAAGCAATCCTTTCAGTCGCTGGGTTAATTCCTCCCGCAGCGTTTCCCGACGGCTAGCAACTCTCCTGGCCTTGAGGACAGCAATTTGGGCCCGCATTTCCCCGGCCACAAGGGACGGCTTCGGGATATTGCTGAATACTAATGCACCCTGCATAGCCGCTGTCTCCATGCGTACGGTGCCATAATTGTAAATGCGCCCGGTCCGAGTGCGGAAGATCACGTTGACATCTTGAATCATGTCTAACGCCACTTCCTGTCGCTTGTCCTCAATTAAAGGTATACGACTAATGCTCAGAACACGCTGATCTGTTAAGAGGTATGTGTCATTGTAATAGTTCCGGATTTCGTAAGCCGTCCAGCCAAGAAGGCCAAGTACCACCAATCCTCCTAGCACCAGCAATAGCCTCCAGTCGTACGGGCCCAGCCCGAAATAACTGCCCAAACCCAAACAAAGGATGGCAACAAAAAATAAAAGACCGATAGGAAGGACAAGTTTGTTCATTAAAACGATAATATGTGCCCGCCCTTCCCAGAGCAGAGTCTCATTAGGGCGCAGAGCCCACCATTTTTTCTCTTTCTTTTTCCCTTTAGCTTCAGGCAAATCAACGCCCGGGGGTAAATGCAAGCCCTGCCTCAAGTCTTGGGCATCCGTTTGACGCCGCTGATACCAGCGCTTGTGGTGTCGCGCTTTCCAAATCTGATTCGCTTTCTCGAAATCCTTGTAATAGAGGGCCAGCCAGGTGGTTGGGGCCACCGCTTGCGCCGAGATCTCGGAAGGCTTATCATTCAAAAATGAATTAACCCCGATCACCTCCCCCGGCGACATGT
>WFQT01000407.1 GCA_015486895.1 Anaerolineae bacterium | reverse complement strand
CCCAGCATTTGGTGTTAGTCCCCTGCGAAGAGAACAGTCATGGGTACAGGCTGTTGCACCCATGACTGTAAAAATTACTATAGCTGGCCACATTAACTAATGCATAACCATCGGCATAAACGTAAGCATGTTGCCACCCTGGCCGGGGTCGTACAAGTCTGGCACCTGAACCCGGATCGGCCCGAAGGTGGTACCATCGGGCAGTGCCGCCAGTTGATACTCATAGAAGGTGCCAGAGGAAACGGCATTGTCTTGGTAGCGATAGAGCGCCCCGCTGCCGCCGATACCTTGAGCCGGGATGGCTTCTGTAGTCAACAGGGTCCACCCTTTCTCACCTACTTGACGTCGCCACACCTGAAAGCCATCAACACTTTCTTCAGCCGTGGTCTGCCATGTCAAGGTAACAGCTTCCGCTGCCGCCTCCGCCCGGAAACTGGCAAGTTGCACCGCCGTAGGCCGGATGAAACCGAAATCCACATTGTTGTTGGTCTCGGCGGGTGCCAGGGTCACCGTGATGGTGCGCGCGCTGGTCAAAACGTAGCCCGTTTTGTCGCTGACAGTCGTTGCATAAGTTCCCGCCGGCAGGCCTATCACGTGGTAATAACCGTTGCTGTCTGTGGTCGTCGTCGCAACGATGTTGCTCGCTGCGTCCCGTACTGTGATGGAAACGCCGGGGATCCCGCCCGTCTCGCCGGTGTCCTGTGCACCATTGCCGTTGGAGTCCTCCCAGGCGAAGTCACCCAAGGCAGCATTGTCATCGTAACCGTAGTCAGCATCCAGATAGGATTGCCCCTCGATGACAGTGATCAGTTCTGGCTCTGCATTGCCGCCGGTTTTCACCATGCCGGCCGGCAAAGTCGATTGATCCACGTCAACCCAGTAGCTGCCGGGGAAAAGGTGACCGAAAAGATAATTGCCCGTCGCATTGCTGTTGGTCGTCACCGTCGCTTTGATCGCGTCGTCGCCACCATCTTCGAAAGTGCCATCACCGTCATCTAAATAGAGCCGCAAAGTGGCGTTGTGGATGCCAACCTCACTGCCGTTTTGCGTGCCGTCGCGGTCTTCGTCGTGCCAAACCGTGTCACCGATGCTGGCCGGCATCCAGGTCTTCACGGAAGCAGTGTCAGAATGATCCGGCACATTGTCACCGTATTGATCCGTCGCACCGTTGGTGGCCGCCGTGTTATCGCTGTCGGCACCGTGGGTACTGCCAATGGCCGTGAAAGTAACCATCAGCTCGACACTATCACCGGGCGCCACATCGCCCAACGCAGTGGTCAAATCATCCCAATGCAAGGCGCCGCTGCTGCTGGAGGTCGGTGCCACCGTTGCCGTCACGTACTGCAAGATCGCGCCGTCGAAGGTATCATTCAGTGGCAGTACGTCGATGCGCGTATCGCCGGTATTAGCAATGACAATTTTGTATTGCACAGTGTCGCCAACCAATGCTTTACCGTTTGCCGGCGTCATAATAGTTTTAGTCACTTGCAGAGCCGGAGAGGTCACGACCAAAACGTCATCCTCGCCCTGTCCTTGCGGCACGCTATCACTGTTCTCGTCCACGACATTGCTGGCCGTGGCCACATTGCTGACCGCATTGGGCGTGCTGGACGCCATGGCCGTGAAAGTCACCGTGAGGAGAAAAGTGTGTCCCGGCTCCAGGTTGCCGCCCATGGTCGTTATCAGGTCGTTCCAATCCAGCCGACCGTTCGCTTCATCCACGCTGTCAGGCGCTTTCGACGCCAAAACGTAGTCCAAATGGGTGGTATCGAAAGCATCACGCAACGCCATTTGCACGATAGCGGTATCACCGGTATTCTTGATCACAATCTGATACGTTACTTGTTCGCCAACGACAGCCACCCCATTCGCGGGATCGGTCAGTGTTTTCTGGATAGTATATGACGGGTTCGTGATGCGTACTGCCGCCGAGGAAGGACCGTCGCTCACCTGGTCGTTGTTCTCGTCCGTGGCGTTTGTCACCGTCGCCTGGTTCTCCGTCTGCTTATTGTTCAAACTGTCCGTGACCGCTTTGGCGGTGAAATCGACCGTAATGGTCTGCGAAGCACCCACGGCCAAAGGCCCTACATTGCTCCAGTTCAGCGTGCCGTCATCGTTGTTGTCGACTGTCGTCGGCGAAGCGGAAACGAAAGTCAGATAGGTGGTGTTGTACGTGTCAGCTAACGGCACTGTGTTCAGCGCCGTGTCCCCCGTGTTCTCCACAACGATCTGGAACTGCACCGTCTCGCCCACCACGGCGATGCCGTCGCTCGGCAGACTCAGGCTCTTCTCCACACTGACCCCAGGCTCGGTGATGCGAACCGGCGCCGAGGAAGGCCCGTCGCTGACCTGGTCGCCGTTCTCGTCTGTGGCATCTGTCACTGTCGCTCGGTTCTTCGTCTGTTTGTCGGCCAGGCTGTCCGTGACCGCTTTGGCCGTGAAATCGACCGTAATCGTTTTCGAAGCACCGGCGGCTATCGGTCCCACATTGTCCCAGTGCAACGAGCCAGCACTGCTGCTTGTCACACTTGGCGTGGCCGAATCAAAAGTCAAATAATCGGCATAGTAGCTATCATCCAGCGGCACTGTGTCCAGCGTCGTATCGCCCGTGTTATGAACAACAATCTGGAACTGCACCGTTTCGCCTACCACGGCAACACTATTGCTTGGCTGGAGCAATGTTTTGGTTACTTCCACGCTAGGATTACTGATTTCCACCGGCGCTTCATCTTGGTCGCTATCTGCTACCTTACCGTTTTGATCTGTGGCACCGGAGACCGTTACCCGGTTAATTGTCTGCTGATTCGCCAGGCTCTGGGTGCCGGCGGCAGCCGTGAATGTCAGTACCGCTGATGTAGATTCATTTGGCGCCAAGTCGCTCCCGAAATCGGACCAATTCAACGTGCCGTCATTGGTGTTGTCGTCCGGGGTGATGGTAGCCGAGACGAAGCTCAAGTAGCTGGTATCGTACGTGTCGGCGATAGGAATGGTGACGAGGTTTGTGTTACCTAAATTGGTCACGATCACTGTATATTGCACCGTATCACCTACAATGGCGGTTCCATCGGCCGGCTCGCTTAACGTTTTCTGGATTTGTACCTTCGGACAAGCAGCTTCAAGCTGGAAGGATTCTTCCACCCAGGCCAGCTCTGCATCGGACACTGATTCCGGCTGTACAATCACATAGCTTATGCCAGCAGGGATGTCGACCTGGTCTTTGTAGGTATCCCACCGAGCACCGTTAGCCGACTGAAAAGGATTGGTTCGCTTGACGGTATAGTCAGTGTAAATGTCAGAGGGCAGCGGGTCTGGTGGTGTACCACTTCCGAGTTTGTAGTAAAGATTGGTCGTATCGTTGGCCGTAGCACCACCTACGGATGTTTCCACGTATAGAGTTCGGCTAACGGCAGCGGGGTCGAAGGTGAATACGATAGGCTGAAAGCCAGGGCCTGAAGAGGGTCCGTTATGCCCCTTGGCCAGGTCTAAGTTATTCCATACTTCCACCTCCGTTGGAGCCAATGTCGCCTGTCGATATACGACAACCAACGCGGCTCCATCGGTACCCCACTCGAAGCCGTTGCCGACGACATTGATGGGGTAGTTGCTCTGCCAGGGCGAGACATAGCTGGTGACATCTGCCCTGTAACCGTAAGCAAAACGACTAGTTTGCCAGAAGGCGGGACCGCCAATATTCGTTCCTGTTACAAGGTGGTTGTTAAAGGTGATATAAGGAGCACCTCCGGAAGGCGCATTGGTGTCATCACTTCCTTCCCAGTAAAGGAATGCCTTTTCTACCGTTGCCCCGGAAGGAATAGCTACCTGCAATGTGCCTATTGGCGATTGTAACAGGCCGGTGCTCCCCGAAACAATTCCTAAACCGCCATTTGCTGCGTCGGCACAAGAACCGGCCTGGTAATAAAGTTCTAGTGGGCTGTCAGAATCCCCGGCGAATGCCGCCGGTAAACTCACACCCAAAGATAAAAGCATACTAATCACTAATGCGAACAAAATCCGCTTCATCCCTATCCTCCCCAGGTACTAACTAAATATCCTCCCCTGTAAACTTCTACATATAATTGTAGCGGGAAGAAACGACAAATTCAAGGTTTTTCGCTTACAGAGCATTGACATCGCCTCATTTAACCATAAGATACATTGCATCAATGAACAACGACCGGTAATAATTCAGACGAGATTGCAATTGATTAGGCACGGGTGGGGAGAGAAAAAAAGAGAATAATCGAGGACCTATTGACTTCGTCTCTGTTCAATTCGTGGAATTAGTGTGATTCGTGGTTGCTATTCTCGGGGTAGACATAGATTTGATAATCTACCAACTCACCTCCTTCGTAGACAAACTTGCCGGAGAAGAAGTGCCCTTGTTGCAGATAACGCAAGAAAATGCGATCCCCGGGCCACAGGTTTAAGCTATACAGTTGTTCGTCCTCAATCCAGGCTAAGTCACCCTCGGGGGACTCGATCAATTGTCCGCTGAATGATGCCACCTCGAAAAGGAAGACATACCAATCTTCTCCTTTACTAAAGCGGGGAAAGGTAAGCATGCCACGCAATTGGGGATGATGTACTATCAGGCCGCTTTCCTCTTCTACTTCGCGGATAACGCACTCTTCTGGGCTTTCGCCCGGCTCCAACTTGCCACCCAAGCCATTCCACTTGTTGGCATGGATATCCCCTTCCTTTTTAACGCGGTGCAGCATCAGCGTGCGCCCTTGCTGGTGGATATAGCATAGCGTGGCTAACTTCATCACAGCCTCCAAAGAAAAGCCCTCCGCTGCTTCCAGCAGAGGGCCTGATCGCTGTCTCGCAAGGCAGTTAGACACTCACCGATTGAGGGTCCAGTTTTCTGTACAAGAAAATGAACCACCAATTACACAGGTTGTCTACCTACTCTGTGAAATGTGCGCTTAACCTTTTGGTTCCGGCTCATCGGGGTTAGATTCACTTTCACGGGAGCGCAAAACGCTCACAGCGGCTGCAATAGTCCGGGCCAAGGAGCGGAACGACTGCGCTAACTCCGAGTCCGGCTCGGTAACAACCAACGGTTGGCCGACATCACCGCCCTCGCGGATGCGCTTATCCAGCGGAATGCGACCTAAGAAAGGTACATGCAACTCTTCAGCAGCATGCTCGCCACCGCCCACACCGAAGATCTCGCCACTCATGTTCTCCACAATGCCTAATACCGGCACTTTTAGTGTCTGGAAAGCTGATAAACCACGCCGGGCGTCAGTCAAAGCCACTTCCTGCGGCGTCGTGATGACGATGCCACCGCTAATGGGGACAAGTTGCGCTAAGCTCAAAGGCACGTCACCTGTTCCCGGCGGCAAGTCAACGACCATATAGTCCATCGGTTCCCAAGTCACATCGTTGAAAAACTGTTTGATAGCATTATGAAGCATAGGGCCTCGCCACACTAATGCCTGGCCCGGCGGCACCAAGAAGCCAATAGAGATCATAGAAATGCCGTATGCCTTTATTGGGATCAATTTGCGGTCCTTCACTCGTGGAGGATGGTCGACACCCATCATGATAGGCACATTGGGCCCGTAAATGTCAGCGTCCATCAATCCAACCTTGGCACCGTCCAAAGCTAAGGAAAGCGCTAAGTTCACGGCAAGAGTCGTTTTGCCAACTCCCCCTTTGCCACTAGCTACAGCAATAATATTCTTGATAGGAGCCGCAATCTTCTCTTGTATCTTCTTATCGGCGCCGACTGCTGCATCAAGTTTAACATTAACCTCCGTCACGCCCGGCAATGCCTCCACAGCAGCCTTAGCATTGTTTCTTATCTGATCCTTCAATGGACAAGAAGGCGTCGTCAGTACAACGGTAAAAGAGACCTTTCCTTTTTTCACTTTCAGGTCTCGAATCATTTTGAGGGTGACCAAGTCTTTGTGCAAGTCGAGGTCTTGCACGGTGCGTAAGGCATCTAAGACTTGAGTTTCAGTAACTGTATGACTCATCACATTTCTCCTTATATTTCATAGCGCAGCAAGCCGCAACTAATGTAAAGCCAGTAGCCTATTTCTATCCCCTGAGATAGAAATAGAACACTGATTTTCACAGAAGAACATAGAAAAAACGCCAAAATCAGTATGTATCCGCGTTAATCTATCTCCTGTGACATCCCACCAAAAGATCTGACTAAGCAGCAAAATCTTCGCTGTTGACGTAGTTTTTGCTGGGTAATGCTATAGACGTTGTTGTCCGATATGTACAAACTGTTCTTACTGACTAATCAGCGCATCTTATCCTAAAGGGGAATGGGTGTCAAATTGGTATAGCAACATTACGACCTGTTCCATCTTCATTTGACCATCATGCGCCCGACCCGCCGGCCGATTTCCACAGCGTAATTAGTTCCTCGATCCCACGGATATACCTGGCTCATGGAGGCAAAATAAAGCCCTGGCACTGGGGTTTGCAGTGGCGGAATCTGCCGGGAGTGGTTGCTCAGCGGCACTGGCTGGGCATATTTCTCCCGGAAAACCCAGAAACGGTGCACCCACGAAGGCTCGAACCGGGGGTTAAACCGCCTTAGAAAAGGCAGAAAACGGTCCAACAGAGACCGATCATCAATCTCAAAATAAGGGTGCCTCTCTTCCACGTAGTCCCCTAAGTAAACGATATATTGATTATCATAATGCTCCCGGCTAATGTAATTGGTGTGCTCCACAAAAGCCAAGAAAGGGAACCCGGCGGACCGGGGAAGGTTGATCCAGTAAAAGCCATTGGTCATGGAATGCTTCAAGGAAAGGATGAGAACCACAGCACCCATCGAAGTCAAGCCATGTAGTAGACGCCGGTAAGTATCTGGCAAATCAACACTCAACTGGTCGAAAAGCGAAGGTGAAACGGTAGCCAACACTTGATCACAGGTGAAATTACCTCCGGGCATGTATAACCGGAAAGCACCGTCCTGCTGGCGGATAATGCGCTGCACCGGACAGCCAGTATGGATTGTGCCACCCATTTCGGTCACTCGTTGCGCCAGCACATCAACGAAATGCTGAAAACCACCACGGAAGTAGCCGAGCGCGGGGCTGCGCTTGGCAATGCGAGCCCAGAACCAAGCCAGGTTGACATCTTTATAGTAAGGGCCCATTTTCCCCACCAAAAGGGGACGCCAGAAAAGATTATAAGCTTGTTCACCGATCATCCGGCTGAGCCAGGCATCTGCTTGTCGCTGTTCCAATCGTCGCCAATTGCGAGTGAAGCGCAAGTAAGCCAAAACTATACCCATGCGCATCTTCGCAGGCCAGGAAAGATGAGGGAATTGCAAAAAGCGCAGCACAGAGTCAAATGGGTAAGCTCGATCGCCGTACCACATAGCGGTAATCGGGCGGGGAAAGAAAACGTCTTCCTCGATGCCAATCTCTTTGGCCAATTGCAAGATGTCTTTGTCGGAGGTGAAAATATGGTGGTAGAATCGCTCCAACGGCCATTCCCAATTCTCCACCTGGAAGCCAGAAGCTAATCCACCAGGAATGGCATTCGCTTCAAACAACGTAACCTGCCGCCCAGCTTTTAGTAATTCGTAGGCAGCAGATAGACCGCCAATACCCGCCCCGACAATGCCTATTGATCGCTGCATAATGCACTCCGCTAAAAGGCCCGGCACCTCCGTTACCAGATATCGTCGGGTAAGTCGGACGCATGATAGTCACCGGCAACGCGCCTGCCTTTTGATAGGATCGTGCGCTCTCATGCCCCTTTCCTGACAGCCCAATGAGGCGCCTCTATTCGTTTTTACCCTCTGAAGTAGGCTTTGTCAAATTCCATGGTAGTTGAGGGATCGAGAACTATCTTGAACAGTGCCACCTGGATTATCTGTTTCGAGGGGATTGCCATGCCGTATCAGCAATGCCGGCTGCCTTATTGGCCAGCCGAGCAGCCACAAAAAGCCAATCAGAGAGGCGGTTCAGGTACGGCAGGACGTTGGGACTAATCTCTTGCTGCCGCGACAGGCGTACCACAGCCCGCTCTGCGCGCCGGCAGACGGTCCGGCTGACGTGCAAGGCAGCGCTGCTCATGGCCCCGCCGGGCAGGATAAACTGACGCAGGGGAGGTAGGGTTTCTTGCCAGCGATCGATCTCTTTTTCCAGGCGAATGGTTGCCTCGGTAGTGAGACGAGTGGTAGCGATTCCATCCTGGGCCAAGGGTGTAGCCAGGTCCGCACCTAAATCGAAAAGCTCGCTTTGCACTCGGGCGATAGCTTCATCTAACGCCGAGGGCAGCCTCGCGGCGCGAGCTAATCCTAGTGTTGCGTTCAGCTCATCCACCTGGCCGTATGCTTCCACCCGCACGTCTTCCTTGCCCACCCGGCCGCCGCGGAAAAGGGACGTCTCGCCGTTATCGCCGGTTTTCGTGTAAATTCTCATATGGATCACTCCTTAGAGGAAAAATAATCCGCACAATCCGCGGTTAGATTTCCTTGTTATGCCACTCAACGATGCTGAGCGGATAGCCCGAACACGTTCTCCATGAACCATTCAAACCCCAAGAGTATGATTGCAACCACGATATTGACGAACAAGGCAAAAGCAAAAGAAAGTGCTAAAAAGCGCACGGCAATGAAAAACTGATGGAGCCAAAAAGAGGATAGCTGTGACCAGAGTCCCAACAAGAAAGATAGTCCCAGGAGTAAAATGGCGAACAGCAGTACCGGTATGGCCGGTTTACGGTCGGCCTCGCTGGGGATCATGCCGTTGACCACGGCGAACAGCAAGTAAAGCTGGAGCCAGATATCCGGCGCAGCCCGCAGAGTGGACCAAAGACGTGCCGGTTCCACAAGCAACTGGGCTAAATCTACTCCGTGGGACAAACTATGCACCAGCAGCAACAATACCGCAGAACCGAATAAGAACGGAGCCAAGCCTATCAACGCCATCTCCAAAATTGAACCGTGCTCCACCTCCACAGCGCCTAACTCCAGGCGGCCATTCCGCTGCTGCCGGGGCCAGAGACTGAAGCTTAGCGTCTTGACGCCCAGAAGGCGAGCCGTCAGCCAGTGACTGAGTTCATGTAGGAGAATGCCAGGAAGGAGGAACAAGAAGAAAAACAACGACGCTGCTTGCCGGTCTCGCAGGAGGAGCAGCCCGCTAATTTGCAAGTGGCGCATCAGCCAGCGGTTCAGCAACGCCAACAATGCCGCAGCCACAATGAGTAGTAAGAACCAGGGAAAGAGAGTATCCACCATGTGACCTTTTCCGGAAATGGGGTCGATACTTGTCAATTAATAGAGTCTGGCAAAAACGGCGTTTTAAGCTCGACCAGGCTATCTTTGCCACAGATTGCACAGATTAACACAGATTTCCCCCTGCTTTTTTTCGATCCAAATCTGTGCAATTCTGTATTTTTCTGTGGCTAAAATAAAACGCCAGAGTCCAGTCAAGCAATCGTTTAGACAATGAGCTTCACTGCCGTCAAGAGTAACACACTTCCCAGGCCTAAACGCAATGGTTGAGGAGACACGCGCGTCATCCAACGGCTACCTATGAGGATACCCGGAACTGACCCCAAGAGCAAATTTCCCACCAAGGCGAAATCAACTTGCCCATGCCCGGCGTAGAGTATCCCCGCTGCCCCCACCATTAATACCGATTGTAGCACACTAGTACCTACCCGTTCATAGGTGGTCAGTGGCAAAAGGAAAAGAAATGGCATTACCAAGCTGCCGGAACCGACAGAGGTCAATCCTACCAGCAGGCCAACGATGAAGCCCCAGACAATGGTAGAACTACGCCAATGTCGAGTCAATGGCTTCAGAGTATGGCGTAGAAAAGAAGGGAACAGCGTGCGTACCAATAACATGCTGCTTATCAAGAGGAGCGTTATCCCTAAAAGGCGCAGCAAAATGGGCTGCACATCAATGCCGTGTCTCTGGGCTAAGATATGAACTGTTTGTACGCCGATGAGGGCCCCGGGGATGCTACCGATGCTCAACAGGCCAACGATGTACAGGTTAACCGTCCCCTGCTGCCAGTGTTGCCAGGCACCGGCTGCTTTCGTGATAGTTGAGTAAACCAGATCAGTACCAATGGCCATGGAAGGCGACACACCGGCAAACAAAATGAGCAATGGCGCCATTAGTGCGCCCCCACCCACGCCAGTTAGCCCCACCAAAATACCAACGATAAGCCCGGCCAAAGCGATATCCGGTTGCACTTCACACCTCCAGCAGCGGCTTGCCGCCCAAGTTCCCCAGCAAAGGAACATCCAACAGGTGCCAAATAGTGAGCATGACAGCGGCAACTTCCTCCGGTAAGGACCGTAGTAAAATCCCTCCCGTCGATATGTTTTCAACACAACTTTCGGTGTAAGTACATCTAGTACTAAGTCAAGTGTAGTCTGATGAAAATAGCCTCGAGCGGAGCAGTGGGACGGCGGAGGCCGTCCTTCAGCCCGCAGGGCTCCAGAGCCCGATTTCAAT
>WFQT01000406.1 GCA_015486895.1 Anaerolineae bacterium | reverse complement strand
TTCTCCTGTGACCTGCTGTAACAAATCCTTTGGTTCGTAGATACGGCCGAAGCGGTGGATTTTCTCGCGTAGCCACTCCCGCAGCGGCAACAATTCTCCCCGCCGAATCTTACCTGGCAGGTCGTCAATCTCTTGTTGTGCGGTGTGGAAAATCTGCGCTGCGTAGAGATTGCCCAACATGTATGTTGGGAAGTAGCCGATGAGCCCCCCTGCCCAGTGCACGTCTTGCATGACGCCGTTGGCATCACTCTCCGGCACCACTCCTAAATAGCGCTTCATAGCGTCCCGCCACAAATCCGGCAAGTCTTTGACCTCGATGCGTCTGTTCAACAACGCCTCCTCCAACTCGAAGCGAAGCATAATGTGCAGGTTATAAGTTACTTCGTCGGCTTCGATGCGGATCAAGGAAGGTGCTACCCGGTTCGTTGCCCGGTAAAAGCTGTCCAGCGGCACGTCAGCAAACTGTGGGAAAGTTTCCACTAACGTGGGATAGAAGAAAGTCCAGAACTCCTGGCTTCGTCCTATCATGTTCTCCCACATGCGAGACTGGCTCTCATGAATTCCCATGGAAGCGCCGTCGTCCAAGCCGCTCCAGGTAAGCTCCTTGGGAATGCCCTGATCGTAAAGAGCATGTCCCCCTTCATGAATACTGCTAAACAGCGATGAGAGGAGGTTGTCTTCCAAATAGCGTGTGGTAATACGGGTGTCATTAGGCCCGATGCGAGTGGTGAACGGGTGCACTGTCACATCCAGCCTGCCGGCATCAAAATCGTAGTGCATTGCTTTCAGCACTTGCAGGGAAAGCGCTTTTTGCTTCTCTGTTGGGAAGTTTCCGTGCAAAAAGCTGTTGTCCGGGGGAGTTCCCTCACTTAACAGTTGCTGTACAAAAGGAACCAACTGAGAGCGCAACGGCTCAATGATGGTTTTTAGTTCCGCGGCAGTCATCCCCGGCTCGTAGTCCTCCAATAAAGCGTCGTATGGGTTTTCTTCATAGCCGAACAGCTCGGCGAACTGCCGAGCATAATCTACCATTTTCGTCAAATGGGGTTCAAAAGCGGCAAAGTTGTCCTCTGCTCGCGCTTTTTCCCAGGCAAATTCGCTGCGGGAACGATCAATTGTGTACTGTTCATATAACGCTGGTGGGATTGCCCGGAAGCGACGATAATCCTTGCGCACCCGGCGGACACTGGCCTGGTCTACCTCGCCCAACGAGGAGAACAATTCCGCCTCGCTCAGGCGTTCCAAGTATTCTCCCATTTTGTCTGAAGTAAAGAGCTCAAAGGACATCTTGGATAGCTTCCCCAGGACATCTGAGCGTGCTTCGTGAGCTTTTTCCGGGATGTAGGTACGTTCATCCCAGGCTAATAATGAGGCAGCCGAATCCAATTTGCCGATTTCGGACAACAGTGTCTTGTACGAATCCAAAATTTCCATCTCAAGAATCTCCCTTTTTGGGTAACGGCATCAAGTAGCGTCGGTGCTCCTGTGCCACCCTTTGAATGTAAGCTACCGAGGAGATGCTTCCCCCATCGGTGCTGGTAATTATAGCACAAGGGGAAAAGATTGTCTCTCTACCGATTTGACTTTCCCTCGGCTGCCGCTATAATAGCAGCCATCATGGGCCGTTAGCTCAATTTGGCAGAGCAGCTGACTCTTAATCAGCGGGTTGCAGGTTCGAGTCCTGCACGGCTCACAGAGGCCGGGACACACGTTCCCGGCTTTTCTGCTTTTTAGCACCCACCCAGGTTAGGGGAGGAAAATGGCCTCCGCCGATCCCCATTCGTCCCCGTAGGTGTATGTACGGTGGCACGCTTTGGGCCCCGAATTTATTCAGAGGGCATTGGTAAGGCGTAGATGACAACTCGCTGCCCATCTGCCCCGGCGATGTAAACAGGCTTCCAGGTTGGTGGGGCTGTGGCAGGGTCAAGCCATATCTTGTAGCGCCTGTTGCCATCCTTTGCTGCGGAGACCACTACATAATCCGCACCAATCTTTTCCGCGTAACGGGCTACCAGGTTGGGCGACGCGTCGGGCATGGGCAGATGTACTCCCTTGCTGTAATAGGGTATTTGGCTGGTTTTGGACATGACTTTCTTGGTAACATTTGGATCGTGTTCCAGGAGCCATAATCCGGCGGTGCGTTGTTCTTTGTCTGGAGCAACTAACAGGTGGCGCCAAGTTTGCCGGCTTGTGGGTGTGGAGGCCAGCACGAGTAGAGCTACGCCCCCGGTGAAGAGAACAGGCAGGCGGGATGCCCACTTTCCTTGTTGCAAAGGGTCCGTCAAGGCGATTTGTAGCCAGGCTAAGCCGGCGCCGGCCCAAATGGCCGCTAGGGGAACGATGGGGAAGAGGTAACGTGTCCACACGAAGAGGATGGTAGAAATACCTAAGTACGCAACGGCAACGTAGAGCAAAGCGAAAAGTGCGCCGGCGAGATGGCGGCGGCGCCAGGCGGATGCCCAGCCGACCAGGACGAAAAGCCAGATGGCGGGTGAGAGAAGGCCCCAGCCTAAAATGTGGGCTTCTTTGCTTAATGTTGCTGCCATCCCCGGCCAGCGGGAGCGATCCAGGAAACTGGGAGTAGCGCTGGAAGAGCCAGCTAACACCAGCGCATTGCGGTGTAGCAGAGGCCCGGCAGCCGTGGCATCCGGGTTGAGGCCGTAAGCAGCTCTCTGATAGTTCATACCCTGGGCAATGCGCTGGCCGATAGTGAAGTTAATGATCCCTTTCGTTTCTACCGTGAAGCGGCCTGTTTGTCCGCTGAGCCAGAACACTATGGGTGATGCCAGCAGCAAGAAAAGTAGCCCGGCCAGCGCTAATTGTGCCGACCAATCTCGCCAGGGACGGCGTTGCCAGAGGCCAACGGCTGCCAAAAGAAGCCAGCTCACGCCGAAATAGACTGCGCCTTCACTTTTTAACAGGTAAGCGATACCAAAAGAGGCAGCCATGACCAGGGGCCAGCGGAAGCCTTGTTTTCGTTCCACTGCTCGCCAGGTGGCGTATAGTCCTAACAGCCAGAAGAATGTGAACGCGCTTTCAACCCGGACCAGAACGGCATAGGAGCTAAGGAAAGGATGCAAGGCGACCAGGAACGCGGCCCAATGGCCGGCGCGGTGGTCGGCGAAGAGGGCTGTGCCCAGCAGGTAACTCAGGGCAACGATGCCGGCGCCGGCCAGCAGCGAGAGCAGCCGTCCTGCCAGCACCAGGTCACCTACCAGCTTACCGGATATACCAATAAACCAGGGCAGTGCTGAGACCATCACCAGCTCTTTGTCGCCTAAAATACCGGTGTAGCCTTGGCCGGCCAACAGGTGCCGGGCCAGGGTCACATAGGTCGTGCCTTCTGTTTGTAAGACGCGGGCACTTGGCAGGTATGGCAAGCGTAGGATGATGGCAGCAAGAAACCAATAGAGCCAGGTCGGACCTTTCCCGCTCCAGATGTCGCCGAGGAATGCCTGTCGTTTGGTGTTCATGGTACAGTTTTCTCCAAGACGAGGAAATGCGAGATGCCGAAGCGACGGAATGGCGTTCTCTCTAAGAAGTAGGTCACATCGCGCAGGTGTCGGCCCAGCCCCGGGCACCTGGCGATGATTTTGTCGTAGCCGGGGTACACTTGGGTGTGGCATACGACCTTGACTGGCAAATTGTTGAAAAGGCGTAGTATCCCTGCTGCCGTGTACGCCCTCACGTGGGGTGCCAACCTGTTCCGCAGCGGGTCCGGCAGCCAATTTATGAGTGGGGTGTTGCCGAAATGGTATTTTCCCCGCCAAAAATGGCCGTGGGTCTCGAATGGATAGAGTCGGTTAGGGCAGAAGGTGACGATGCGTCCACCTGGCCGCACGACGCGTACCATCTCAGCAGCGGTGAGCCTATCGTTTTGCACGTGTTCGATGACTTCATGGCTGAATACGAGGTCAAATTTGTCTGCCGGGAAAGGCAAATGTTCACCGGCAGCGACCGTTAGCAATGGCAACGAGGCCGACGCTACTTTAACGATGGGTGGATCGATATCGATCCCATAAACGTGCGGTGTGAAGCGACGAAAGGCTTGCATGTACATGCCAATCCCACAGCCGTCTACTAGGATGCGAGCGTTCTCTAATTCTACTTGGCTCCGCACCAAGGTTAGTCGCCGCTCTTGGCCGGCTTGCCAGACATAGCTTGGGTGGCCTAACCGGGCTGCTTCCTCTGCTGACCTAATCTTCGTGGTCATCGAATCGGTTTTCCTCTCCACACGGAAGTTTCCAGCTTTCTTTGTGGGCAAATCCTTTGCGGTTGTCGATCAGCCGCAGCCAGCACGGTTGTAAGCGATAAAAGCTGGCATTACTCACTACCTGGCTTAGGGCTGCTAAGCATTGCTTCCCTCGTAACATCGGCTTTAGAAAAGGGTGCTTTTGCACGTAAATAGTGATTGCTGCCAACCGTGCGGTGCCGGTGAGTAGTTCCGCCCGGCCATGGAGCTGCAATCCTTGTATCTCTTGCCACAATTGGCTATCATCTTGAATAGTCGCTGCTACCCACGGGCTGATGGCGATGTGCCGGCTGTGGGCGCTTTTCTTTTCCGAGAGGAAATAGATGTTTAAGTCGGTGTCCTCGGCGTAGAAAAGGGCCGCTGCGTATGGTAAGCCGCGGTCGTCAACGGTAGCCAATGTTAATGTGTTGTGTGCGGCCAAAAAGGCGCTAATCTGGCCTTGCCAGGTCATGGTTATTTCCCTTGTGATCCTTGCCATTGCCGGTAAAAGTCGTTCTCCAGGCCGATGCGGGCTAACATGCGGCCTACACTGGCATTGACCAGGTCGTTGATACTCTCCGGCCGTTGGTAAAAAGCGGGCACAGGGGGGAAAACGATGGCGCCTGATTCGGTGACTTGAGCCATGAGCCGTAAGTGCCCTAAATGAAGCGGCGTTTCCCGCACTGCCAATAGCAGGGGACGTCCTTCTTTCAACTGCACATCCGCCGCCCGGCTGGTCAGGTCATTGCTGTATGAGTTGGCGATGGCGGAAAGAGTCTTGATGCTGCAAGGCGCAACGGCCATGCCCATGACGGGGAAAGAGCCGCTGGCAATGGCAGCACCGATGTCCTCCGGGGCATAGACGATGTCTGCCAGTGCTTCCACCTCCGCCGGGCGGTAATCCGTCTCGTAAGCGATGATGATGCGAGCAGCTTTGCTGATGATTAGATGCGTTTCTATATCCAGGGCTCGCGCTGCTTGCAGCAAGCGAATGCCGTAAATCTGGCCACTGGCGCCGCTCAGGGCGACGATAAGCTTTTTCCGTGTCATTTCGCATTTTCTCCTAACTTGGCCGAGCCAGAACCAAGAAAGCCAACCACTGATTGCACAGATTTTCGCGGATTTTGGTTTGTCTAATCTGTGTATTCCAGTAATCTGTGGTTCATTTTCTTGCACCGTGTACAAGAATTCCGCCGGTAACGTACTAACCTGGCCGAGTCAGAACTAACCACAGATTCCACTTCTGTCACAGACTATTTTTTCGCAACTATTAAGCCATGAGGTGCGACGCACTTTTTCAGGCCTTCAATACTTAAACAGTGCCCACGTGGATGGCGACGGTGCCGAACATCAGCTTACGGTAAGAAACATCTTTCAAGCCTAACATGATCATCATGTAGCGCAATTGCTCCACCGGCGGGAAGACGACTGTTGAGTTGGGCAGATAGTTGTAAGCTGAGCCTTCACTGAGCAGTTTACCTAACGTTGGTACTACGTAAAAGAAATACAGATCGAAAATAGCCTGGAAGAGCGGGTTGCCGGGCCGTGTGG
>WFQT01000405.1 GCA_015486895.1 Anaerolineae bacterium | reverse complement strand
CCCAACTTCCGGCATTGGAAGGAATGAGAAGGTAAAGGACAGTCTGGAGCGCTATGGTAGTCCGCCTGATGTTCTAAAAGAGGGTAGGGGGCACCTCAGGGAGCCGAGTGGAGCAACAATCTCACGTATTAGAGCTCTGGCAGCACCCCTGAGCCGCACCAGAACAACATGCGGGTTTGAAGTGTCACTCGGCGTGCGCAACAGTCTGGCGTTAGGAGTCACCTTTCGGTGCAACACTGAGGACGTAAGATTGCCTACCTGGCCGTTTTGAACGAGCGGTAGTCATCCCTGGGATACCTTTATCCTGGGAAACGTATTATACGAGAGCAGGATAGCCATTCAGTGCACTGAAGAGTTGCTGGGGGATAAGTACTTGCACACGACGCAGTGGTATACGTGCGTGAGCAGCTGTGCTCTGGGCCATATTTGCAGTCTGCTTGACGGCTTGGACCTGAAAAGGAGGTGGTCAGGGTGAGGATCGAAACTGGATAGGTTCGTACTACCGCATTAATGCGAAGCACTTTGCATATTTCGGAATACCTCATGCGGTCCTAGGTTGGGGCGCGCGAAGCAGCAAGGGTTATTCAAGATAATCAAACCAAAAGGAGGTTTAATATTATGACTAGATGTCCTTCGTGTAACGCGGAAGTTCCCACTGGCGCCCGCTGGTGTCCAATCTGCCACACAAACATTATGAATCCAGAAATTGGCCGCCTCGCCTCCCCGGGCAAGCGGTTAGGTGCATACATCTTGGATCTGATCATTCCTGTAATTGCCCTCTCCCTTATCTTCTTGATAGGCGGAGGGATAGCCGCAGCGATCGGAGGTGAGGGGGGAGGAGGAGCCGGGACGCTTCTTGGCTTTCTACTGTTCGTCGCGTACGGCGTGTGGGCACTCGTGCTCTTCGCCAGGGGCACTACTCCGGGCAAGAAGCTCCTCGGAATGAAAGTTGTCCGAGAAGATGGCCGAAACGCGGGTTTCCTCACTATGCTTATTCGCGAGTGGATTGGCAAGCCTATTTCGGGGATGATTTTCTCGCTCGGCTTCCTTTGGATTCTCTTCGACCGAGACAACCAAGGATGGCATGACAAGCTTGTCAGAACTTACGTCGTCGAGTAGGAAGGTGTGCAGCGCGTCCCAACAACGGTATCCATCTGAAAGTGTCTCGCGTCGCGACTGATGCTTGGATAGTCCAAGTTGCTAGCAGAAAAACTATGAGTTCCCTCGTATAGTTATGGTGAGCAACCTTAACCAGGGAGGAAGCTCATGGAGGAGCGGTTTGGTTACGCTTACTGGCGGGGCAAAGACCGAGGTAATGCTACCACTCCAGCAGCTTAAAGCATGACATACAAGCCCGCTGGAGTCAAAACACTTTGTACTTTGGCTGGCTTTTGTATTCATGTCACACCACAACAAGAACGTGGCGCTTTGTCAAACACAGGAGATCGCTTTTAGGCATCTCAAAGGTGATCGAGCTATGTGAGAGTGAGTGGATCATCGCTTGGATCATGTGAACAAGCAGCGGTGCTTTCGTGCTACAGCCGGCACCAATCTTTTCGCTACAATCCTACAGGAGGGTATCAAATGTCAAACAATTTCTGAATCGCGTCTGGCGCTTTGTAAGTTTTAGATATCCGTGCTGCCGGCAATGGAACTGAACTTTTCTGAGGGCCGGGTCCAAAAAAGCCTTGCCTCAACGTTAGAGAAATAGAATAAGGAGGTCGTTATGCAAAGGGTAGGAATTGGAGGAAAATTCTACAGTCCGATAATCAGGATGGTAGTTGCTTTGATCGTGGCTGGGATAATCTGGTTAGTGGCACTTCACCTGCCCATGTTGGAAGCAATCCCAGTAGGAAATCTCCCACCGTCTGAGGATATCATAGGAACTATCTTCATCCTGATAATGGCAGCCATCGTTCTGAACTTCGCAAGAGAGTTTGGCCGAGAACTTAGGATGGCCCTGCCTCAGTTCCCTGAAAGCTCAACAATATGCAAATCGCTGATATACACCATAGTCGTAGTGATGGTTTATTACGCTTTGCGTCCCTGGGTGAGGTTTGTTCCTGAGGAAAAGGTATGGATCTACCAACTGGTATTTTTGTTACTGACGGTAGCGTTCCTGGGTGTGGGTGGACTTGCCCTTTACAGGAGCGTGGACAAGGTTACACCCATGTTCGGGGGCCTGCGGGGAAAGGAAACATCCTCTCCCTCAAAGAAGATGGTAACTTGCCCGAAATGCGGAGCACTAAACGATCCTGACGCTAAATTTTGCACAAGTTGCGGGGCCAGGCTCGTAGCTCCGGAAAAGCCAAAGGTTGTTATCTGTCCCAAGTGTGGTGCAGAGAACCCACCTAATGCCAGATTCTGCACAAAATGTGGCGCGGAGTTGGTAACGCCCGGGGAGTAACTCTATGCCTTGTGGGTAGCAATAACAGATTTACGACCAACAGGGCTCTAACCTGAAATCAAGTAGTTCGCTGCCTTTCCGCGTTCTGTCTCGCAAACGGGTAGATTGATGCTCGATGGAAATAGAGCGAGATGGGAGGCTATGGGTAGCCTTATGGTGGCGACAGCGGTAAGCCGACTATCTGCATGTAGCCACCGCCGCACACAGAGGGGGGAGACCATGCTTTCGAGAGGGAATAGGATCATTGGGCCAGCAGCGACAGTCGCTCTGGTATTCTTCTTCTTGCCCTGGATCCTGGTGTCTT
>WFQT01000404.1 GCA_015486895.1 Anaerolineae bacterium | reverse complement strand
TATGTCCCCGACGCCGGTGCCGGCTACGAAGATGTACTCTCCATCCGTTGTCTGGTGCTCTACCTCGATCTTGTCCCGGCCATGAATGACGAGAGTGTCGCCGTTCTCGATCTCGAAAATGTGCTCCCGGTCCCAGCCGAGTTCTTTCGCCAAGCGGGCGTTGGCGTGTAGATGGCGTAGTTCTCCGTGGATCGGCAGGTAATTGTGCGGTTTGACCAGGGTGAGGAGCAATTTGATTTCTTCCTGGCTGGCGTGGCCAGAAACGTGTACAGGTGCCAGCGGAGGATAAATCACTTCTGCACCTAACTTGATGAGTTTGTTGATGACCCTGCTAACATCTTCCTCGTTCCCCGGGATTGGCGTCGCTGAGAAAATGACCGTATCTCGCGGTTTGATGTGGATGTCTCTATGTCGTTGATCGGCCATGCGTGCGAGAGCAGCTTCAGGTTGTCCCTGGCTGCCGGTGGTAACAACGACGACTTGCTTATCCGGGTATTGGTCGATTTCTTTGATGTCGACCAATACGCCGGGGGGGATTTGTAAGTAGTCGAGCTCTTGGGCGATGTGCACGTATTGCTTCATGGAATAGCCGGTCAGGGTGACAACGCGGCCATGTTGCACGGCTACATTGATGGTTTGCTGAATGCGGGAGAGCAGGGATGCGAAGGTGGTCATGATAATCCGCCCCGGCGCCTGGCGGAAGATGTCATCGAATGCTCGTTGGACGATGGATTCGGTCGGGGTATAGCCTGGCCGGTCGGCACCGGTGGAGTCGGCCATGAGTAGGAGCACATCCTCCGCGCCGATTTGCGCCAGGCGGCTCAAGTGGTTGCCGCCTTTGCCTACCGGCGTATAGTCGAATTTGAAATCGCTGGAGTGGAGTATCGTACCCATCGGAGTACGGAATGCCATCGCGACGTCATCGGGTATGGAATGATTGGCGGCGATGAATTCTACTCCGAAGTTCCCTATTTGTATCCGATCCCCATCGCTGACCAGGTGAATTTCGGCGATGTCCTGCATTTTATGTTCCTTTAACCGGTTCGTGATAAGGGATTCGGCTAACTTCGTGGCATAAATGGGGGCTGAAATCTCCCGCAGCAGGAACGGCAAGGCACCTATGTGATCCTCGTGGCCGTGGGTAATCAGGATTGCCTTGATTTTCTCGCGTCGCTCACGCAAATAGGTGAAATCGGGAATGACTAAGTCAATGCCGAACATGTCATGCTCCGGGAACATGACACCAGCATCAACAATTAGTAGCGTTTTGTCGTCTTCAATAACTGTCATGTTGCGACCAATTTCACCACATCCACCTAAAGGGGTGATGCGGAGTGGCGCAATCGTTTTTTTCTCCATTTTCTTTTTCTTTCTTGCCATTGGTTTAACTCCTATTCAAAGGCGGCCTGGTCTCAGATGACCAAAGCGTTGTTGTTTCGTTTTCTCATTAATCCCGGAGTCTGGCGAATATGCCGTTTTGGGCTTGGCCTAACTATCTTTACCACAGATTGCACGGATTAACACAGATTTTTTCTTGCATTTCAAATCAAACATGTGAAATTCTGTGTTTTTCTGTGGCTAAAATATAAACGCCAGAGTCCAGATTATTCATAAAAATGCCGCCGGGAAAGCTTCTCCGCGGCGGTTAGCGTTATCTCATTCCTGAATAGCAGGATATCATGAATGGAACATGATGTCAACCTGGCATCAGTATCCAGGCGTTGTCTTCTATTTCGACTGGCAGCAGTTAGTATCTTAGCGGTGAGATCCTTGCAGATGGTGCCAGAAAATGAACCCCAGATTTCGCGGCTGACACAGAATCAAAAAATGAAGGTCTGTGCATTACCCTTTCAATTCTGGCTCGGCCAGATTAGGGCAGAGCCTCGTCTTAGTGTTAATTGTTAGATATCGTTTGCATCTTTCCTGCCGTGGTGTGTTTCTCTAACGAAAGTCTGACGACGCGCTAATGATCATCTAACAGGATGGTCTTATTATTTTCAGTGTCGGAAGCGAAAAGAATCGCTTCTTGTCAAGGTCGCATAGTCTTGTTAGGAGGTGATAAAAATGACAGATCTGGTACGGTGGGAACCTTTTCGTGAATTGATGTCTTTACGTGATGCCATGGATCGACTCTTTGAAGAGAGCTTTGTCCCGACGCTGCGTGCCGACTGGGGGAAAGCAGGCATAGCCGATCTCCCGGCGATTGACATGTTTGAAACAAAAGATAATGTGGTCGTGAAGGCTACGGTACCGGGAGTTAAGCCGGAAGACCTGGATATTTCTGTCAGTGGTGATGTCTTGACTGTGAAAGGGGAAGTCAAGGAAGAAAAGAAAGAGGAAGGCACGAACTACATCCGCCGGGAACGCCGGTATGGAACTTTTCGTCGTGACATTCAATTGCCAGTATCCATTAATCTGGATAAGGCAGACGCGGTATTTGAACATGGCGTCTTAACGCTTACTCTGCCCAAGGCCGAGGAAGTGAAGCCGAAGAAACTGACAGTGCACGCAAAAGGGAAGTAAGCAGTTGGTAAGAGTAAGTGGAAGGACGCCCAGCCATCATGGCTGGGCGTCCTCTTGTGTGTCCAGAGAGGGAAACTTTGATTGGCAGCGTGGAAGCCGCGAGGTGTTTTTTGTTTCTCTTATAGAGTGTGGTATAAAGACGTTGGCGTTGCTCAACGTAATCTTTACGGGATGTAGTCGCTATACTTGGCCTGTGGCGGGTTAAGCGGCTATAAATTGTATCTATAAGTCAAGCCACCTGACACTTTCTGTCCAGCGACTGAAGTTGCGGGCTATGCCCTGCGAAGCCTGTCGGCGCGGGCTGGGTAGCAGTTGCCGTAGAGCTGCTTTGCATGATGTAGCTTGCAATTTTCGACTGTCGTGCTCAAGGATGAAGCAAAACTGTCGGCTGGCTAATCGAGAAATTAAGATCGCAATGTCAAGTGTGCGAAGGAGTGAAAGGAATGCCCATTTATCAATATCATTGTCGGGTCTGTGGTGTAGATTTTGAAGTACAGCAATCGTTTTCGGATACCACAATACCACTTTGCCCTAATGGCCATAGCGATGTGGTGCGTGTATTTTCCCCTCCTCGAATTATTTTCAAGGGCAGTGGTTGGTATGTTACCGACAATAAGCCGAAAAATGGCCATCAAAAAAGTCACATTGTTAGATCCCAAGAGAGAGGCCATAATGGTGGCGGGAATGGCAAAGAACGAGAAAAGGAAGTGTCTCCGGCTCCCAAAGAGGCTTCGTCATCATCCTGAGCAGGCAGAGGCCGAGTCTCTGGGAAAAGGCGGAGGTATGCACAGCATTGCATACCTCCGTTTTTCCTTTCAGGAGAACGGACTTCTTACTTTTTCCGCTTATTGATGCGCTTCAAGATCACGATATCGACGAATAGTGCCAGCAGCAATATATCGAAAACGATATTGCCCCATCCTTGTAAGCGGTCCGTAAAAGCTAATAGAGCTAACATTGTCAAGAGCAATAGCAGGAGAGCTTTCACTCCTGGAGACAAGCGATCATAGAACATTACTTCTTTTCCCCTTTCATAGCGTAGCACGCTGCAACCAACGTCGAGCAAGCAGTCAGAAATCGGACACGGATTTTCACAGATGAATGCAGAAGAAACAACAGAATCAGTGTGTATCTGTGTTAATCTGTGTTCTATGATGTACCACCAAAAGGCTTGGTGTATTTGTTTGCCGCAGTGTGTAGGGCAGGTTGGCGGCGGCCACAGTGCTTACACTCCTTGGCTTCGAGCATCTCCCAACCGCGATCACTGTGTCGGGAAGCCCAAAGACTTGTCTTATTTTACTCGGAACGGTTGCCATTGCCTAACTAGGATGAACCTGCTCCCAATGGCAGTTTGATTGGCTGCTTCACTTTTTGACAGCGATGGAGAGATGGTTGTAAAATTTCTTTGTGGGAAGCAGTAAGCTGTTTTCCGAAAAATTAAATCATATTAGAACCTTCGGGGTGAGGTGAGAGGGCGTTAGCGCTCAATTCCTGACCGGCGGTATGGATGTTAATCCGAGCCCGCGAGCCCCCAACCAAGTTGGGAGCAGATCTGGTATCAAGCCAGAGCCGACGGTATAGTCCGGATGGGAGAAGGTGAGACGGAACGACACAGGGTCTTTCCTTGTTGTCGTGTGCCGTGTGTGCCCGGAGGGAAGCTCTCCCGGGCATTTTTTATTGGCTTCCCACGGCCACATGGCGGCTACGCTTCTGATGATCTCCTCTCTTCACCCCGCTTGCAAAGGACAACGTCATGTGGCGAATGGAGAGACTTCGTGCAAGTGGTAGCATCCTGCCCTTATTGGTGAGCGGATTGTTCTACTTTCAACAGCTGAGGAATAAGTCATCTCGTTTCCGGCTGCCCTTTTGGCTGTTAGAGGTGGTCATCGGCGCTCTTAGCGGCGTGGCCTTCATCATGGGCTGGGGCCTGTTGGTGGCCTGGCAGCATTACCCCCCTTACATTTTACCTGGCCCTGACTCGGTTTGGCATAGATTCCGTCAATTGGCGTTAACGGGACTCCTTTGGCAGCATACCTTAGTGACTTTGAGCGAAATCGCCGGTGGGCTGGCTATCGGGCTGACCGTAGCTTTCCTCTTGGGCTATTTTCTGGCACGCTTTCCATTATGGGAACGTCTCTTCTTTCCTTACTTAGTGGCTGCCCAAGCGGTGCCGGTGATTGCTGTTGCGCCGCTTATTCTCATTTGGCTGGGGAATAACTTGCTGGCGAAAATGGTCATTTGCGCCCTGACCCTATTTTTCCCCGTGCTGGTGAACACGGTTGTTGGGTTGCGCTCCATCCCCGGCGATCTGCAATTACTGATGCGCGCCTTGGAGGCCAACAAGTGGCAAACCTTTCGCAAATTAGAGCTCCCGGCGGGGATGCCAGTGCTCTTCGGCGGCCTAAAAATTGGCGTTGCCCTCTCCGTTATCGGTGCTGTGGTGGGGGAATTCATGGGCACCGATAGAGGTTTGGGCTTTCTGATTAACCTGGCTGCCCGGGGCACGATGGACACTGCCATGCTGTTCGTTGCCATATTCATGCTGATAGTCATTGCAGTGACGTTGTACGGGTTGGTGACATTCTTAGAGCGAGCGTCTTTGCGTTGGCGTGCCCAATGATGTTTCTCCAATTGAGGAACCTCATTGCGCTCTGGGTGGATTTGATCTGAGGGAATAGAGAGGATGGTAAGATGAAGAACAGACTTTTGCTGTTGGTTGTTGTCCTGTTGCTGCTGGCATTGGCGGTAGCCTGCCGGCCGGTGACGCCACAACCAGAAGCCACGAAGACGCCGGTGGTGATTGCTTTGGGTTACGTGCCTAACGTACAGTTTGCGCCGTTCTACGTGGCGCAGAAGAAAGGCTTCTTTGCTGCTGAAGGTATCGTGCCGGAGTTCCGGAACGGTTTTGAGACCGATTACTTAAAGCTGGTGGGGAACAGTGAGATTCCTTTTGTGGTGGGCAGCGGTGAAGAAGTGCTCATGGGCCGGGCCCAGGGTTTGCCGGTGGTGTATGTTGCCCGCTGGTATACCCGTTTCCCAGTGGGTATTTTTGCGTTGGCTGCTAATGGAATTCAGCAGCCTAAAGACTTAGAGGGGAAAAAGGTTGGTATCCCCGGCCCTTACGGCGCCAGTTATGTGGGATGGAAGGCGTTTGTTTATGCCAACAAGCTGGATGAGAGCAAAATTCAGTTGGAGAATATCGGCTTCACCCAGGCGGCGGCAGTTACTACCGGGAAAGTGGATGCTGCCGTGGACTACGTAGTCAACGGGCCGGTACAGCTTCGGTTGGATGGCAAACAAGTTCGGGTTATGGAGGTTTCCGATTACATCGACCTCCCATCAAATGGGTTGATTACCAACGAGAAGACGATCAGGGAACATCCGGAGCTGGTGCGCAAAGTCGTGCGGGCCATGCTGCGAGGCATCCAGTACACGCTGGATCACCCCGATGAAGCGTTTGCCATTAGTTTGCAGGCTGTGCCGGAGGCTGGCGGAGAAAACGAGGCCAAGAACCGAGCTGTTTTCGATGCTGCTTTGCGCTTCTGGAAGCCGACGGATGGCCAGTTAGGCCAGACGGCAGCGGCCCAGTGGCAGAAGGCGGAGCAATTCATGCGCCAGATGGGCTTGCTGGAGCGATCGGTAGATGTGAATAAGTCTTTCAGCAATGCTTTCGTTGGCCGGTGAAATGGGGGCGTAAAACATTGTTGGTGAAAGTGCGTTGCCCGTGAAAGCGCCTCCGTCCGATACGCTTTTCCTGCAAGCAAATGATTTGACGTTAGCTTATGCAGACGCGAAGCCATTGCTGGTGTTGGATGGCATTCATTTGGCTCTTGCTGCAGAGGAGTTTGTTGCTATTGTCGGCCCTTCCGGTTGCGGCAAGACGACTTTGCTGCAATTGCTGGGTGGGTTGCAGCGGCCCACTGCCGGCACGGTCTTGTTAGGCGGGAAGCCGTTGCGCCGCGCCAGCCGGCAAATCGGCTTCGTCTTCCAATCGCCGGCGCTGATGCCGTGGCGCACGTTGTTGGCTAATGTAGCTTTGCCGTTGGAGCTGGAAGGCATTCCCCAAGGGGAACGGGAAACGCGTGGGCGAGAATGGCTTTCCCTGGTAGGGCTGGCGGATTTTGCTGATGTTTACCCGGGCCAGATCTCCGGCGGCATGCAAAGCCGTGTTGCCCTGGTCCGGGCCCTGATCCAGGAACCGAAATTGTTGCTGCTGGATGAACCTTTTGCTGCCTTGGATGCCTTGACGCGGGAGCGGTTGAATTTTGAGTTGTTGCGGGTCTGGCATTACCGCACTGTGGCGGTGCTATTGGTGACGCATAGCATTGAGGAAGCGGTGTTGTTGGCCGACCGGGTGTTGGTGATGACACCGTTGCCGGGACGCATTGCCGGGGAAGTGCGGATCACGTTGCCCCGTCCCCGGCGGCGCACGCATTTGGCCTCGACGGAGTTTGTTCACCTCACCGGCTCTGTCCGGGCGATGATCGAAGCAGGTGCAGCGGCCATGAACATTCGGCGTGATGATGGGTAGGAGCTGAGTATCTGCTCAGACAAGGGGTAGGGAACACAAATTAACGCAGATTGAGCAAATGAGCACAGAAATTCCCGGAAATTCACCTTTATTTTTATCCATCTGTGCCTTCTTTCTTATTC
>WFQT01000403.1 GCA_015486895.1 Anaerolineae bacterium | reverse complement strand
CACCACCGACAATTCATCGTCATGAATTGTACCGTGTTTCTGGGGCGTACCCCACTGTAACCAACGATTCTAAGTGTGCTTATATGAATGTATCTTATACGAGGAGGGCATCGTAACCTCAAGGAGGTCAATTTGGAAGGCAAAGAACTGTTGCAACAGCTTTCAGAGGCGGTGGGCGTCTCCGGCCGGGAGAGGCCGGTACGCGAGAAAATTATTGCCGAGGTGCGTCCACTTGTGGATGGGCTCCGGGTGGATGCCATGGGCAACGTTATTGCCGTCAAACACGGTGAGGCCCATAAACGGGGCGAAGAGGCCCCGGGTAGGTTGCTTATGACGGCACACAGTGACGAAATCGGCTTATTGGTGAGTGGCTTCTGGAACGGGTTCCTGCGCATTCGCGGCGTAGGCGGCTTAGACCGCAAAGCAATTTTCGGGCAAAAAGTAATCGTGCACGGCCGGGAGGACTTGTCCGGCGTCATCGGCCTGCGCCCGCCCCATGTGGACCAGGGGGATAAAGTGCCGCCCTGGGAAAATATTCTAGTAGACGTGGGAATAGACAGCGAGGCAGAAGCACGACAAATGGTTCGTGTCGGCGACATTGTCACTTTCCCAGCACCGTTCTGGGAGCTGTTGAATGAGCGGGTGGCCGGCAAGGCTTTCGATGACCGTGCTTGCGTAGTTGCTATCATCGAAGCACTGCGCTTACTACAAGGTTATAAGCATGAATGGGACATCGTGTTTTTAGCCGCCGTGCAGGAGGAGGTGGGTCACAAGGGTGCCATTACCGGTGGCTATACCGTCTTCCCCGACTTGGCCATTGCCCTGGATGTCGGTTTTGCTAAGCAGCCAGGCGTTAAAAGTGAGCACGCTTTCCCGGCCGGGAAAGGGCCAGTTTTGGCCGTTGGTCCCCAGTTTCACACCCCCTTGACGTCGGCGCTGAAAGATGTGGCCGACCGGTGGAGCATTCCCTATTTGCAGGAAGTGGTCACCGGCCGCAGCGGCACCGATGCCTGGGCCTTACAAGTCATTCGCAGCGGTATCCCTACGGCACTGATTTCTCTCTCGTTGTTGAGCATGCACACGGTGGTGGAGACGTTGCAATGGCAAGATGTGCAGGCAGCGGCTAGATGGTTAGCTCTGTTTGCTGCCAGTTTGACGTCAGACAGTCGCCGGGAAATGGCGATGACTTTGCCGGAGGAGGAGGAAGATGAGTGAAGCATTGTACCGACAAGCGGGGCTCTTTCTCCTGTTGAAAGAGCTATCCGAACTGCCAGGGGTAAGCGGTAGTGAAAAACCGGTGCGGGAACACTTAGCCCGTACTTTGCGCGGCCATGTGGACGAAATGGATGCTGATGCACTGGGCAACCTCATCGCAGTGAAACGAGGAGACGGTACCGATGTCACCCGGGTGGCCGTCATGGCTCACATGGACGAAGTCGGCCTGGTTGTGAGCGGCGCTGACGAGGACGGCCAACTCAAGTTTGAAATGGCGGGCGGCATAAACGCCGACATTTTGGTCGCCCAGCGTGTGTCGGTGGGGTCCGAGAACCTCCGGGGCGTCATTGGTTACAAACCGATACACTTGCAGTCCCCGCAAGAGCGGGACAAACATACCAACAAGGACGATTTGCGGGTGGACATCGGCGCTAAGGACAGTGATGAAGCATTACAGAAAGCGCCACTAGGAACCCCGGTGAGCTTCGTCACGAAAATGAAGTTCGCCGGTTTGGCACCTTCCACCTTGCCAGAGGATGGCCGTCTGCCGGAAAAAGGCCGGCTTATGGGGAAAGCCTTTGATGATCGGTTAGGGTGTCTGGCCTTGACGGCTCTCCTGCGGGGGCCACGGTTACCGTTTGACCTGTACGGCATTTTCAGCGTGCAGGAGGAAGTGGGTTTGCGAGGCGCCCCGGCAGCCGCCTGGCGCGTGGAGCCGGATATCGCCCTCATCCTGGAAGGCACGGTAGCGGATGATCTGCCCCGAAAAGAGGACTTGAGTCCGACAACCCGCATAGGCGCAGGCCCGGCGATCACCGTTTTAGACCGGCATACGATTACCGACCCGCACTTACTGCGTTACTTTCTGGCCCAGGCAGAGGCGGCAAGCATTCCCTTGCAATTAAAACAGCCGGGGGTGGGCGGCACCGATGCTCAGGCTGTCCAGTTAGTAAAGGGCGGCGTGGCTGTAGCTATTTTAGCCGTTCCTACCCGCTATCTGCACACGCCGGTGTCGCTATTTGATATACAAGACCTGATCAACTTATTACACCTATTACAACACGCTATGCCGGGACTACCAACGGCATTAGCTAATAAACATGCTTAAGGAGCATCTCATGATCGCGCTTTTGGAAAAACTGGTACATACATTTGGCCCCAGCGGCCAGGAACAAGCGGTGGCTGCTTTCGTGCAAACAGAAATCGCCCCGTACGTGGATGACATCCGGCAGGACGCCTTGGGGAATCTCATTGCCCTCAAGCGAGGGCAAGCCGGTGGGAAGAAGGTCATGCTGGCTGCTCACATGGATGAAATTGGCGTGCTCGTCAGCCATGTTGACGAGAAAGGCTTCTGTCGAGTGCGGCCATTGGGCGGGTTAGGGACACTGGTATTGCTCAGCAGCCGGGTGCGTTTCGCTAATGGCACCATAGGAGTCTTCGGCGTTGAGCGCGAAGAACGCAAGCGCCCCGGCTCAAGCGAGGAAGTGCCCCCATGGGAGAAGTGGTACCTGGATGTGGGCGCTACCAGCAAAGAAGATGCGCCGGTACAAGTAGGGGATGCGGCCGCATTTTACCCTTTCTTTCACCAGCAGGGCAGCCGGCTTTTCGCCCAGAGTATGGATGACCGCTCTGGTTGTGCCGTGCTATTGGAAGTGGCTAAACGCTTAAAGAAGCCAGCCAACGACGTTTACTTCGTTTTCACCGTCCAAGAAGAAGTCGGCACCAAAGGCGCCATGACAGCGACCTACGGGGTGCAGCCGGATGTGGGCATTGCTGTAGACGTGACGATCGGCTCCGACACTCCTAAGGCAATGCAATTAGGGCTGGCTTTGGGCCAGGGCGCCGCTATCAAAGTAATGGATAGGGGAATGATCGCTCACTACGGAGTGCGCCAGGCGTTGGTGGAAACTGCGGAAACGGCCGGCATTCCGTACCAGTTGGAAGTACTGCCCTGGGGCACAACTGACGCTCGCTCTATTCAATTGAGCCGGGAGGGGGTGCCGGCCGGGGCTGTTTCTATCCCCAGCCGCTACGTGCACAGCAAAGCGGAGGTGGTGGACGAGAACGATATGATTGCCGCCGCCGATTTGCTGTTGACTTTTGTCCGGCAGCCGGTTACGTTGGGCTGAAGCGCCCACGCCACGGTCGCCTGCTTCCCCATTATCCGGGGGAACCAAGCAGGTGGACAGGACGTCTTGCACATAATTGGCGGAGACTTCCGAACTCTCTATGAGTTCGGAAGTCTCGTGGAAGGTTTAGCGTGCAGCAGCAAAGACAACTCTGGTTGAAAAGCTTCATAGTGGGGTTTGTCGTCACTTTGGCATTGACGCTTCTGATTGCCGGTGGTGCGGCAATGGCATACGCTGATTTAGCGCAGCACCTTCCTGCCCCAGAACAGCTCGCCAACAAAGTTGCTACAAATTTCATCAGCAGCAAAATCTACGATCGTCACGGTACTTTGCTCAATGAAACATTTGACCCCAATATGGGGCGCCGGGACGTGGTGCCGCTGAAGGAAATTTCGCCATATCTCATCGCGGCGACGTTGGCCACCGAGGACGCGAATTTCTACCAACATCCCGGTTTCGATCCCCAAGGCATCGCTCGCGCTGTTTGGCAAGTTGTGAGGCACAAATCGGTTGTTAGCGGCGGTAGCACCATTACACAACAGTTGGTCAAAAACGTGCTCCTCTCTCCAAAACGTAACCTCCAGCGTAAGCTAAAGGAAATCGTCTTGGCCACCGAGATTAACCGACGTTATAGTAAAGAGACAATTTTAGAAATTTACCTGAACGAGATCAGCTACGGCAACCAGTCGTACGGCATAGAAACGGCAGCCCACACCTACTTCAACAAAAAAGCAGCCGACCTGACCTTGGCGGAGGCGGCTCTTCTGGCCGGCTTACCCCAGGCACCATCCCTCTATGATCCATACACAAACCCCAAGGCGGCAAAAGCTCGTCAGAAGACAGTGCTTGCCTTAATGGTGCGCCATGGCTACCTCACCCAGGCGGAAGCGGATGCCGCCGCGGCTGAGAAGCTATCATTTGTGCAGCCGACGTACAGCTTCAAGGCACCACATTTTGTCCTTTACGTCCGGCAGATGCTGGAAAAAGACCCCGACATTGGCCCCGAGCTGCTTATGCGAGGTGGTTTGCAGATTTACACTACCCTGGACTGGTCTTGGCAGCAGAAAGCAGACGCGATTGCCAAGGAGCATATTGCGAAATTAGCCGGGCACAATGTCAACAATGCTGCCTTGATAGCCGTGCGTCCTCAGACGGGAGAAATCCTCACCATGTTGGGCAGCGTGGACTTCAAGAACGCCGATATTGACGGCCAAATTAACATGGCCATCGTGCCGCGGCAGCCGGGCTCCTCCATTAAGCCGATTACTTATCTGACTAATTTTGCCCGTAAAAAAGACTATTGGACGCCGGCCACGCCGATTTTGGACGTAAAGACAGAATTCCCGGATGGCGCCGGACGTCCGCCTTATGTGCCGATCAACTACGACCGCAAAGAACACGGCATCGTCTCAGCGCGTGCGGCCCTGGCGAACTCCTACAACATCCCGGCGGTGAAGGCGCTGCAGCATATTGGATTGCCGGCTTTTTTGGATATGGCCCGCAAGATGGGCATTACCACGCTGACACGGCCGGATTACGGGCTTTCTCTCACTTTGGGCGGTGGCGAAGTGCCTTTAATTGAAATGGTGGGAGCTTTTGCTACCCTAGCGAACAATGGCGTCTACCAAAAGCCAGTTCCCATCCAGTGCATCAGAGACAAAACGGGCAAGCTGGTTAAAGTCTATGTGGCCCATCCCACGATCCCCGCCTGTACAGAGAAGGGGAGCAAGCCTGCCGTGAGTTGGTTGGGCCGAGTAGATATGGCCAGCAAGCCGTTACGGGTAGTCGCTCCCCAATATGTTTACCTGATCACTTCGATTCTCAGCGATAACCAGGCTCGCATGCCGGCTTTTGGCCCCCACAGCCCCCTTTATCTGGGTCCTGAGCATCCGGCGGCAGCCAAGACGGGCACGACCAATGATTTCCGTGACAACTGGACGCTGGGTTATACACCGAACCTGGTTGTCGGCGTCTGGGTCGGCAACGCCGATTACTCAACCATGAAGCATGTCTCCGGCGTGAGTGGTGCCGGGCCCATTTGGCGAGATTTCATGCTGACGGCGCTGAAAGGCCAGCCCACGGTCGATTTTGCAGTGCCAGTGGATAGCCACGGCGCACCGCTGGTGGTTCAGAAACCGATCTGCCCGCCCAGCGATGTGGAAGCAGGGAAAAGTTGCCCGGAGAGTAAATTAGAGTGGTTCGCTGTGGACCACTTGCCCCCGGCGCCAGAGAAAAGCTGGTATCATAAAGTGTTGCTGGACAAAGTCAGCGGTAAGTTGGCTACGGATCACTGCCCGGATGGGTTGCGAGAGGAAAAAACGTTACTCTTGGCGCCTCCCGACTTTCAGACGTGGCTGTTGGCACACGACCTGGCCACACACCCAGATGCCAAGCCATTCCCTATTTGCGGCTGGTTGCACGCACACAAGGTGCAAATTGTGAGTGAACTGCCAACGGAGAAGAGTAATGGTTGCTTCCCACCGGAGGTTACCCTCTCAGCACCGGCGGAGAACGCCGAGGTGGGCGGGCTAGTAACTCTGCAAGGGAGTGTGCACGTGCCCTATTTCGTCTCTTACCGCATTGAGTACGGCGTTAGCCACAACCCCGGCGCTTATGGCCGGGTCGCAGGGCCTTTTACCCACCCGGTGCAAAATGGCGTCCTTGGCATTTGGGACCCGCGTAATTTACCTGATGGTCCTTACACCTTGCGT
>WFQT01000402.1 GCA_015486895.1 Anaerolineae bacterium | reverse complement strand
GGTACGTCCTTGCTTCGTAAATAGCCACGGAAAGGCACAGAAAAGCACGGAAGGCATTTTCATCGTTATGCGGTGTGCAGCCGCTCATGCCCCCTACTTCGCTATTGCGCCCTGGATACTTGTAGCCTGTCTGCTCACAGGTGAATAGGCCTTGATTGTGCGTTTTTCTCTTTTTCGGGCTATACTTGATTGTCCAGTGGTTACACGGTCACGGTCCGTATTGGATTGTCGAGGCCATTATACTCTTGACAGGATAAGGAGTCCATTTTTGATGAAAAAGACACTTTTCTTTTCGTTGTTGGTTGTCACTTTACTGTTGGCGGCATGTGGCAAGTCGACGCCTGTGCCTACACCTACACCTATGTCCACGCCGACGGTGATAGCAACTGCCGTTCCGACGATGCCCGTTGCTACAGCGACGGTGGCGATTTCCCAGAATGACAAAGGGAATTTTGTCCTGACTGCTAAACAGGAATCTGGCATAGAAGGCGTTCCTGCAGGGCTCACTGCCAGCGGGGATCTGTACCGGGGAAAGTTAGAGGCACCGGTCACTATAACTGAGTACTCGGATTATCAGTGTCCATTTTGCAGTCGTGTAATTCCGACCGAAGAGAAGATCTACGAGGCATACGTAAAAACAGGGAAGATCAAGTTCGTTTTTCGTAACTTCCCTCTGGATAGCCTCCACCCACAGGCGAGGCAAGCGGCGGAAGTAGCCCTCTGTGCTGGGGTGCAAGGCAAGTTTTGGCCTATGCATGATAAGCTGTTTAAGGCACAGCAAACGTGGTCGGGAAAGAGCGATTTCCGGAGCACGTTTACTAATTTCGCCAAGGAATTGGGATTAGATACAAAGCAGTTTGACACCTGCCTGGCTGCTCAACCTTTCCAGGACCGCATCAACGCTGACCAGAAGGCTGGCATAGGGCAAGGTGTTCGCGGTACACCGGCTTTCTTCGTCAATGAGTGGTTCATCAGCGGCGCCCAGCCATACGAAGCTTTTGACCAGCACATTCAGGATGCGCTGGCCGGCAAGAAACCGGAGCCGACACCGACGTTAACCTATGCCCAAACGCACCCCTTTGCGCCGGACCCGGATCACCAGCATTACACATATTTAGGTGATCCTTACATGGGTAATCCCAAAGCGCCATTAGTTATTATGGAGCTTTCGGACTACCAGGGGGAGAATTGCCGTAAGCATGAGCTCAAAGTAATGCCGGAGTTGAAGAAGAAATATGTGGACACGGGCAAAGTGATGATCGTGTTCAAGCATGTCCTCGGTTACAGCAAGTCATTGCCGGCAGCGGAAGCAGCGGAGTGCGCTGGTGAACAAGGTCAGTTTTACCTTATGACGGCCAAGTTGTTCGCCGAATCTGACCAGTGGATCAAAGGGGATGAGACAAAACTGTTCGCTGATTACGCTCGTGCTCTCAATCTGGATGTTGATAAATTCAATGCCTGTTTGCAAAATGGGGATACGGCCAATAAGGTGCAACTGGATAACCAGATTGCTCGGCGCATAGGTGTCCGGGATACGCCATCGTTCTTGTTTATCGAGCATAATCGGGTTGTTGACCGCATTCCTGGTTACCTTCCGCTTGCTCAGTGGGAGAAGCTGCTCGAACAGGTCTTAGGCTCTAAGTGATGGCGGGAGTGTGGTGGTTGGCAAATCGCTTGTATCTGCCACGGACGTAAAGCGTTCTCTTTTAGCCACAGAAAAACACAGAATTGCACAGATTTAGGTCGAAAAGCACAAGGGCAAAAATCTGTGTTAATCTATGCAATCTGTGGTTCCTGATTTGTCAATCCCAGATTTCTTTTTTGTGTTTTTAGTCCGTGCAATCTGTGTAATCTATGGTAAAGATAGCCTGATCGAGCTTAAAACGCCATTTTCGCCAGGCTCCAGGATCTGTATTAATCTATGGCTATAACCAGAAACGCCATGGTCGAATTTGCTTTCTATGAGGTGTGTTGTTATGTGCCAGCAAACATCTGCCCTTTACCAGGACTTAATTCGCTACTTGCAGAGAAAATGGTCTCTTTCCATCGCTGAAGTCGTAATGGAAGATGAGCGTTCCGATGTTTACCACCGTAAATGGGCTGAAATCAATAACATGATCCGAGAATGGCTCGACACGCCACAATTAGTGCTGTATGGCGAGACTCCACGGAAGATCATGCGCCGTGAGGAGAGGGGTTTGCCTAATCCGTTACCGACTTCGTCCTCGGATGTGGATTGTCCGGAATGCGACGAGTTGCGCCGACAGGCCAGTGCCTTAGGTATTTCCCTGGAGGAATGGCACTGGGTTTACACCGGAGATCAATCTTTGCTGGACCAACTTGAGGCTGGGGACGCTGATATGGATGACTTTCTGGCCTGGGAAAGTGAAGATTGGCAAGGGTTGTCTGACTTGCCGACAGAGGAAGAGAGTGAGGATGTCACTGATGGGCCTTCGAAGTCGGTGGATGAAGAAACTGAGGATGATGACCCGTTTTGGTCTACGGGTAGTTATACTTTTGCGGTGCCGGATGAGCCTCTCCTTTCGCCGGCGTTCTGGCGTCGGGCTCGCGATAATGCCTGGTTGGACCCAGTTTTGCACGAAGCAGCCCAAATCTTGCAGCTCAGAGCCGGTTTTTATGCCCTGGCTTTAGAGGACGATGGTTCTGGGCGGCGTGCTCGTTGGCGTTCATTAACGAAGGCGGAGGCGTTGACGCTGCTTGGTGGCCTGCATGATCGGGGGGTAGATATCAACGAGCTGCTAACGTATATTGTGACTTTCGGGGGAGATCGCATTTCCCTTTATTGGTTGGTCAATCCAGAAGGGGAATTGAGCCGCTTGCTGGAAATACTTTTGGATACAGATAGCAGTGAGGATGAAGAGTTGCGGTCCGGGATCGATTTGATTGCCCAGTTCATTGATGATACCAGCCGCCTCCTACCGCTGCATGCTCGCGCTTGGCTGCAAGGGTGGATTGATGCCCAGGTTCACCGTGACTTGTCGAAAGAGGCGGGGATCGGTTAGTCCTCGCGGTTTCCATTCCCGGCCACCAGGTAGCAAGAG
>WFQT01000401.1 GCA_015486895.1 Anaerolineae bacterium | reverse complement strand
TCGCGAATCACTTGCACGAACATGATATATTCATTGCCGTCGTTGCGATCCCATAGACGGAAATCACTGCCACCGGCCTGCCGGTTAGCGAAGAAAGCGTTGTCCGCATGGAAAGTCGCTGTTTTCCAGGTGTGGCTGTTGTGTTTCTGAACGATTCCTAAGGAATGGTAAATGTTGTCTAAGCTGTCATACTGCAATTCCCATTTGTCCCAGCCATTGTCGTAGTACATGACTTTGAAGGTGACGCCGGTAGGATGAGCGTAAATATAGCCGTCGTTTACTTTGAAATACATGAAGTGGTTGTTTGAAGCACTATCAGTACGTCGGCAATAGCGTCCGTAGCCGTGTTTGTAGTCGTTGCTACTGGTCCCCTGGTTGACGTTGTACTCGGCGACAGTTTCGCCCCCGCTAACTGTGTCGTCTTGGGTGAGCCAGAAGCTGTAATTGCCATGTTGTGGATACCAGTAGTTGTAGTGCGGGTCTGTATCTCGCAGGGCAACCCAGACGGATGGCGTGTCGCCAATGGTCCGGCCTAAGTGCTTGTTGGCGAATTCCAACGTTGCCCGGTCTACCGGATTGGCTGTTGTGTCGCTGGCAAAGACCAGGTAGTCGGCGTGTTTGTCTAAGGCATTATAAACCGCCCAGAGAGGGCCTCCTTTGTCGTCGGTCATTTGGGTATTGCTGCGGTAACTTTCGAAGCCGATGGCAACCGATGGCTGCCAGCGGTTCATTAGTTCCGCCCAGCCAGCACCGCAGTTGAGGCCACAATTGTTACCGTCGAAGTAAGCGATACCCTGATCTGGCATCAAGCCGTTGTGTTTCAGGCCAATGCCCAAAGCGCCGGCATGGTCACTCCATGCTTTCCGCTCTGACCAGCTCTTGAACGCGGGGGCCATTTGCAGGAGGAGGGCTGTGCGGTGGAAAAGAGAAGCGTGAAAGTCAACAAAGTGATTGACGGTTGCCACCCACAGGTTTGATGTCAGGCCATTATTGGATAGACATTGGTCCATTTTGTGCTCGGCCGGCCAGGTTTCGCCGTACATGCCCACACTGATTTCGAACCATGCCACTCTAGGGTCGCCGTCATAACGAGCTGCTAAAGCAGCGATGAAATCCCGATAAGCGTTTTGATAAGCTGCACTCCAGTATTTGGGGATGCCATAGTCGTTACAGGAGACACGGGCTTCGGGATGTGCTTTATATACCCAGCTTGGTGTTACGTCGCCGCCACAACAGTTTCCTTTGTAAGTGTTGATGGCAAAGCCGACGACTTTCCCTTTGGCAGCTTCGCTGGCAATCCAACTGTCAATTATATCCCAGCGGTAAAGGTTCGGTTCTGGCTCGATCTCGTTCCAGTTGAAGTTCATATGCCCGCCGATAACGGGATAGCTATTGGGGTCTAAGTTGTTGTAGTCCTCGAAGGTATACACTCCCGGCTTGGGAGCATTGGCTAAGCGACCGGGAATAGGGGTGACGGCGGTTAAAGTATTGGCTTTAGCCGGTGGTGAAAGCGAGAGCCAGGCGGCACCACCGATGATAACGAGCAGGCAGGCTGACAAGACTGTCATGCGTAACATCTGTTTGGACACTGCGGAATATCCTCCGTATGGCAATAAGGGATACCGGCGACAAAATGTAATGGCCCCGGTTACGGGCTAAGGTTGAATGTGCCATCATTATAAAGCCAGATGAGGTATTCGTCAATGCTTGTCCTTTGGGTTGCAGGGTAATTGCTCATAGGGCGCAGATTAGCGCCGGCTGCGCCCGCAGATTTTTGAATGGCTTTCCGAAATTTGGTGTGTGGCATTGATCTTCGAGGCGGCCGTTATAAGCGTTTGCTCACCACTGAGGAAGGAAAGACGTTTTTTTCCGGCTGCTGGCTGTTGGCTAGCAGCTATTGCCGGGATGGGTTGGCAGCGCTTGTATACAAACGCTCTTAGTACGCTCCCAACTCTCTCAATCGAGCGTCGGAAATACCGAAGTGGTGGGCGATTTCGTGGATGACCGTGTGGCGCACTCGCGCCCGTAAATTGTCTACATCGGTAGAAAGTTGCATCAAAGGCTGACGGAAGATTGTGATTTTATCCGGCAAGACCTGGCCGTACCAGACGCCTCGTTTGGTGCGAGGGATGCCTTCATATAGCCCCAATAACATAATGTCTCGGCGCTCGCTGACTTGGCGTATTTGTTCTTCGGTGGGCCATTCTTGGACGATGATTTCCACGTTTTCGATTTCTGAGCGCAACGCTTCTGGGATGGAGTCGATTGCTTCTTCTACTAGTTGCACGAACACTTCTTCGCTGACTTTAATCATGATGTACCAACAATGCTTCTATCTCGGCGAGGGGGACGGTGCGGTCGGCCTGGATGGCTTGCCGCTGGCGTAATACCCGGGGCAGGCCTATGAGCCCTGCTAATTGTCCCCGCAGTCGTGCCCGGGCTGCTTTCCCACGCCAGGCGCGCAGCGCCTCGGTGGCGATGTGCCACTGGGCGGTTAGTACCTGGCGCCAATGCCGGTGCCAGATGGGGCCGGGCATGTCGCGGGCGAAGGTCCAGATGGTATTGCGGCCAGTGTAAAAGCTGCCCATGACGCCGCCTCCGGTGGCCGATAGGTGGTGGTATACTCTGGCTTCCGGTACGAACAGTGTTTTCCAGCCTCGCAATTGCATTCTCCAGGCGAAGTCCACATCCTCTAAGTACATGAAGAAACTTTCTTCAAAGCCGCCTAACGCTTCCCACACCTCGCGGCGGTAAGCTACAGCGCCGCCACAACCGCCGAACACCCAAATGTCATCGTCATACTGGCCGCGGTCGGTTTCCCAGACGCCTCGGTTGATGGGAATGCCGTCTATACCCATCATGTCCCCGGCGTTGTGCAACTGATGGCGTTGATCATGAAGAAGCATCTTGCTGGCAGCGGCGCCTGCTTCCGGGTGACGCTGTAAGCCGGCCACCAGGGCGGCGAGCCATTCCGGTTCCGGCACCGCGTCGTTGTTGAGCATGACGATGATATTGCCACGCGCGACCTTTGCTCCTAAGTTGCATGCTTTATCGAAGCCGATGTTAGTTTTCAACGGCAAAACGCCTATCGCGGGATAGTTCTCTTGCACGAAGGCTACCGAGCTATCGCTGGAAGCATCATCTACGACGATGATTTCGATCTGCTCCGCGGGGTAAGTCTGGGATAGTAAGGCGTCAAGGCAGGCGCCTAATAGAGTTTTGCCGTTGTGGTTGGTCACGATCACAGAGCAGAGTGGTAGTGGCTCAGGC
>WFQT01000400.1 GCA_015486895.1 Anaerolineae bacterium | reverse complement strand
CCCTGAGCGAGCCGGCACTGCCGAAACCACCCCGTCCGTCAACTCCGCCGCGCCCGTCATCGCAGCCGCATCCGGCCCCGGCCTACGCGCCCTCTCCCTCCACGTATACCACACCCCCCGAAAAGAAATCCAACACCGGCAAGATCATCGTGCTTCTGGTGCTGCTGATTTTGCTGTGTTGCTGCCTCGGCGGCGGGCTGAAGTGGCTTTGGGATAACGGCGACGATCTGATCGACTATTCCTCCGTGATCTGGGCGTATGTTTCGCTGCTGTAGTTTCTGAGATGTAGTTTTCCGACATCTTATTACCTCCTGCCGATGCCCGACGCTAACCCGTCGGGCATCCTTGATTATCGGGGAGTGTGCCTGTGAAGCCTCCGCGTCCCGCCGTACAGCAGAAATTGGCCTTGCTGCCTGAGCATCCGGGCGTGTACTTGATGCACAATCGGCAAGGGACGGTGATCTACGTGGGCAAGGCCATCAACCTGGCGCAGCGGGTGCGCTCCTACTTCCACGCCTCGGCGCAGGAGCACCCCAAGACCCGTCGTCTGGTGGCCGAGATCGCCGACCTGGAATGGATTTTGACCGATTCCGAGGTCGAGGCCTTGATCCTGGAAGCCAACCTCATCAAGCGCTACCGCCCGCGCTACAATGTGCGGCTCAAGGACGACAAACGTTATCCGTACCTCAAAGTGACCGCCGAGCCGTTCCCCAAGGTGCTGATCACGCGCCAGATGGCGGCGGACGGCGGGCGATACTTCGGCCCCTTCACCTCAACCCGCTCGCTGCGGGAGACGCTGGATTTGTTGCGCAAGCTGTTCCCCTTCCGCACCTGCAACCGCACCATCACCGGGCACGACCGCCGCGCCTGCCTCTATTACGACCTCAAATTGTGCCTGGGGCCGTGCATCGGGGCAGTGGATCAGGCGCAGTATGAGCAGATGATCGCGCAACTGGTGCGCTTTATGGGCGGCGAGACCGAGGCGGTGATGGATGACCTGAAGCAGCAGGTCACGGCGGCGGCGGCGCGGCTGGATTTTGAGCGGGCCGCGCAGTACCGTGACCGCTACCGCGCCTTGCAGCAAGTGATGGAGCGGCAACGGATCATCTCTACCACCGCGCTCAATCAGGACGTGATCGCGCTGGCGCGGGATGAGGGGAATGCCTGCGTGGAGGTGTTCTTCGTGCGCCACGGGAAATTGCTGGGGCGGGAGTATTTTGTCCTGGAAGGCACTTCCCACGCCGACGAGCAAGAGGTGATGGCCGCGTTTTTGCAGCAGTTCTACACTAACGCTGCCACCGTCCCGCCGGAAATCCTTTTGCCGGAGCAAGTGGCCGGGGCGGAGGTGCTGGAATCGTGGTTGCGCTCGCGGCGCGGGGACGTGGTGTACCTGCACGTCCCGCACAACGGCCCTGGGCGCGACCTGCTCGACTTGGCCGCCGACAATGCCGCCGAGACCTTGCGCCAGCTCAAAGCTCAGTGGGCCTTGGATAAGCACCGCAGCGAGGCCGCGTTGCGCGAGTTGCAGACGGCCTTGGGCCTGGCCCGTCCGCCGGTGCGGATGGAGTGTTACGACATTTCCACCACTCAAGGCGTGGAGGTGGTGGGCAGCATGGTCGTCTTTGAGCACGGCAGCCCCCGGAAGAGCGACTACCGCCGCTTCAGAATCCGCACCGTCACCGGGCAGGATGACTTTGCCAGCATGGCGGAAGTCCTCACCCGCCGCTTTGACCGCTGGCAGCGCGTGACCGCCGGATCGCTCAAAGGCTCGCGCGGCACGCAAGCGTGGGCTAAACTCCCCGATCTGCTGGTGGTGGATGGCGGCAAGGGGCAACTGGCGGTCGCCGTCTCTGTGCTGGAGCGATTCGGGCTGCGGGAGCGGGTGCCGGTCGTCGGGTTGGCGAAACGCTACGAAGAACTCTACCTGCCGGGGCGCAGTGCCCCCCTGCCCCTGCGGGCCGACGAACCGGCCATCCTGCTCCTCCGGCGGCTGCGCGACGAAGCCCATCGCTTCGCCATCACCTACCACCGTCAGCGGCGGCGCAAACGCGGCCTCGCCTCCCAACTCGACGCCATCCCCGGCATCGGCCCCGTAAAACGCAAAGCCCTCCTGCGTCACTTCCGCACCCTCGACGCCATCCGCCACGCCGACGAATCCGCCCTGTGCCAAGTCCCCGGCATCTCCCACACCCTGGCCGCCGCAATCAAGCAGTATTTTGACAGTTAGTCCCTGGTACCGGTTTTGGGATGGGCAGCTCAGAAATCAATCCGCCGCTTGGGGGGGAACAAAGGAGGAATTCTCCGGTGAAGAATGTGGATACATCACAGCTTCATTTGACTTTTGGACAGAGCGGTTTATGTTTGGTCATAAAGTGAAGCGCGACTGTGCTGCGCCAGTCCATTGCGGTGTCACTGATACCGGGCTTCCGTGAGTACACCGAAATGGGGGACAGACGGGAAGTTTCCGTGTAACCACTCAATGAAGCCGACCCCAAGTCGGATGACGGTGGGTGTTTCGTGTTCCACGTAGGGGACAAGCTGCTATCGTGATGGGGTATGAAGGGACAGCTTATCTCGTGGCCGTTGAGTAGACGAAGTGTAACAACTGCATGAGGGTATCAAGACGGGAAAAGGACAGGTAAGTATATGCTCTCGAAACTCATTCAACGCCAAGTACCTATTGGTAGCAAAGTCATATTCTGGCTAAAGAACGGGCGTGAGATCTCTGGTGAGCTAATTGAGTTGGGCAGGGATCATATCACGCTGGAGAATAAAAATGGCATTGCCACAATTCTGGTAGAGATGATCGGGTCCTGGGAAGTCGTGATAAGTGAAATAGCAGAGACATTGCCAGAGAAACCCGACATAACTGAATCCGCCCCCCTTACGACGGATATAAGTGCTGAGGCAGTCACGCAAGCAGATGTCACGATATCGGTATCTTCCATACCGGCAGAAAGCCTAGAGCCAGTGCTCAGAAAAATGATTGAAATCGAGGCTCGTTTTGAGGCTCAACTGCAAACTGCCCAGATTGAGCTGGAGGAACCGGATTTTTCCTTGCCCACCTCCGGAGTGTCAAAACGATCCCGCCAGAAAGAAGTCGAGGAGATTTGGAATAGAGTTTCCAATCGCTACCAATACGCCAAGAAGATAAATGAACTAGGCAAGAAATTCGGTCGCATTCAGTCTATTGTGCTTGAATTAGAGTTATTGGCCGAGCGTTTGCCTAATTCGGCAACCGTCAAAAGACATCTGGCGTACTGCTACTTTTTGGCGGGGCGAGAGAAAGATGCCTTCAATTGCTACAAGACGGCTGCCACGATTTCACGAAGAGCAACCGATTGGTTTAACCTCGCTGTTATCGCATTACGTGGTGGTCAGAATCCTATCGCCATTTATGCCCTGGGACAATTATTCTTACAGACGTCCATCACCGAGAGGTCAAATGCCTGGTATGTGTATGTTAACTCGCTGAGGAATAGCGGAAACTACTCAATTTTGCAAAGCTTGTGCGAGAACATGAGAGGCGACCAGACCGAGCAAGAGCTCGTTCTTTTGCTAGAGACTGGTATTTTTCTTCTCAAATCCATTGAAAAGGATGCCATAGCGACTGAGCTAACCCGAAGATGGTTAGAAGGTCGGGTCTCACAGCATCTTGTGTTAGAGGCCATTAAGCGTCTGGGGGGACAGCCTGACGAGACTTATCGTCAGGTCGTGGAAGACTTCAGGAAAAGCACGGAAAGCCCAAAAAACAAAGCAACCAAAAGAAAATCGCCTCAAATGCCACAAGGGCACATTTATACATACAGGCGGGATCGCAACTTTGGTTTTTTACGAGATTTGTCCGGAAAAACATATTTCTTCCATCGTAGTGCGATCATAGATGCCACCCTGTACGATGAACTTAATCGCCTGGAGATAGGGGGGAAAATTCCCGTCACCTTTGAGCCTGCTCAAGGACCTAAAGGCCCACTTGCATTAAGAGTGGCATTATTTCGGACCAATGAGGAGCTTTTCAAGGTTGCTAACCGATGTGCGCAGGATGGAGAATATGCTCAGGCAATTGGTTACATCAAGCAATTACTAGAAAGAGAGCCGGGATATCCAGAAGCGCAGGAACTTTATGACAAGTGGCGCGAGTATGCCCGCGTGAGTGGTGTGCCGAGAGGGTCGAACCCTTATGCCCGGGCGAAACGGGTTCAGTTGATTGAAAAAGACCTTGACAGAGCTGCTCACCTCTTCAGGCAAGCGATTAGAGAAGGGGATAATGTCGAGAGCGCTATCAAAGATTTAGCTGCTTTGTATGTTCAGCAGGGTAAGCCTGAAGAAGCCATAAATCTGCTAAAGCGTCAGCGCAAAAGTATCCGAGATCAGCAATCTGTGGATAACATGCTGATAGGTTTCTACCAGAATGCCGGCCAATATGAACAAGCTGTTGCACTTCTGCGCAAGAAACTAGACCGCACTCCTGACAAGGGAAATAGAGCCAGTGTCTTGTGGCAAATAGGAAACTGCTACTTACGAGGCGAGAATTATACTCAGGCTCGACAGATATTTGAGCAAGTTCTCGAGTTACATCCCGACAATTTGGCCGCGCGGCGTAATATTGCCATTTGCCATTTTAAGCAACAGCACTTTGATGACGCCGAGAGGATTCTGAAGGAAATTCTTGATACTTCGCCCGATGCAAAAGCTGCTGAACTGCTTGAAGCGATTACACAGGCCAGAACGACTGGCGAATCCACCCAATTGGAAGAGATTATTATTGAGACCACGCTTTCGGAATTCTCCGGTGAAATCAGTGACTTCACACAGTTCTTCTTGGATCACTGCAACTTCCCAGGTGTTTCCCCCGAACGAATAAAGAAAGATGAAAATGGCATAGCTTGGTATGAAGGCTCGGAAAGGGATGCGAAAATCGACCTCAAAAGATTGGAGGACATTGCTACTCAGTTTGGCACGCGGAGATCTCGTGACCGCGCTGAGTATTATCTATCCGCAGCAAAGATAACATCTATTGTTGAAGGACAGAGTTCTAACTTGCTTTACCGGTATCTTTGCCGCAGTTTTGCATCCAGTGGCGATGCGACTGCAGCTGAAGGTAAGCCACTGGATGCAGCACGTGAATTGTATTGTGAAGCTCTGAGCGCCTACGACAAGGTCACAAAATACAGAGAACAGGATGCTCTCAACGCGCTAGTTAGATTTCTATTCTCAACATTGGGGCAAGCTCATGTCCCCCTTGATCCTAATATTCCTTCTATTGAAGAAACGGTCGAGCATGTTCTCAGCCATCATCCTCAGCACGACCGTTTATTTGATGCGATAGCCTATCTGGTATTTCGTAGTCGGTATGCTGCAAATCGCGTGCTGAAACGACTATACGCTAGATCCACATTACAAGCAATGGCATTAGACTATCTCCGCAACCAAAACATCTCAGTGCCTGATAGAATCAAAGGATTGAATGGATTCATTGAACTCTGGAATGAAGTGCGGCGGCTAAAGCTAGATGAATGGCGTGCCATATCAAGCGAATTTCGCTTTCTGACCAGAATTGAATTAACTACTGCATCACTAGAGAACGGTATTGAGCGACTTAAGGCAATTAATCATCGCTTGTTTTTTGTCTTAGATCAGGACCGTGCCAGACAGTTGCAAAATATCCTCGAGACTGCGCTAGAACTGGTCAAGCAAGCCTCTTTTGAAGAGCGCGAGCGATTGTGTATTCAAATAGGAAGTCGCTGTGACGAGTTGTTACAAGAGATAGAATCCAGCCCTACACGGTTATCTGTCGAAGGGCTGTATCCTGTGGTCGAGACTTTTCAACACAAGGTAAGTGGATATTTAGAAGAATTGTATACAATCTCTACGCCCCAGCTTGATCTCAGGCTTCCTAAAGAATCTTATTTCCCAGATAGCAGCCAACAGATTGATGTTCAGATTGTGGTTGCGAACAAAACAGGGTGCAGCCCTGCTGAATCACTGGAGCTGATCATCCAAGAAGGCGAAGAAGACTCGTTTGCTGTCAACGCACCGGAGATAAAACTTGACAGATCTTTGCGCGGAGACGACCAGCATATTTTGGAAGTGCCGATCCGCATTACACAGAGCGCTCTGGATGCACAAACGTTCTCCTTGCCAGTGTATGCCCAATATCGCACCAGATCGGGAGAGATCGAACAGACACTTGTGCATAATTTCTCTATTCGCCTCTATTCCGAGGAAGATTTTGAGGAAATAGAAAATCCATACGCGGCTTATGCGGAGGGAGGCATCGTTGGGGATCCCACGATGTTCTATGGGCGTGATGAACTCATTGAGAACATCACCCAATCCATTCGCAGAGCAGGGACACAGAGCAAAAGCATCGTCGTTTTTGGCCAAAAGCGGGCTGGTAAATCTTCCATACTGTATCATCTCAAACAAAAAATGGAAGCAAATGGGAACTTGTTGGTGATGGATTTGGGAAATATTGGCTCAATTTTAGACGAACACTCTCAAACCCCGTTCCTATACCAGATACTCTGGAGTATTCTGAGAAAACTTCGGGATACCGTCGAGGATGCAATTGAAGAGCGTGACTTGCCACCTTTGAACTTGAACTTTCCTCAAGATCGCGAGTTCTACGAACATCCCAGTCCCCTGGTCAAATTTAGAGATGTGTTCGATGAATACAAACGCCGAACTGCTCGAACAGAAGGCTGGAAGCATATCCAGGTAGTCTTGCTCATAGATGAATTCTCGTACATATACGGTCAAATTGTCGGTGGGAAGATATCGGGATTGTTTATGAAAAACTGGAAAGCTTTGCTGCAAGAGAATTACTTCAGCGTTGTATTGGCTGGTCAAGATGTGATGCCCAAGTTTAAACAGCGTTTCCCCAACGAATTCGGCACCACCCAAGATGAACGAGTCAGTTACCTCAAACGCGAAGATGCCATAAGACTGATAGATGAACCCATTCGCATTGGTGGGCGGGATGGGGAAAGTCGCTATCGAGAACGGGCAATAGAGCGCATCATTGAGTTAACTGCAGGGAGCCCTTTTTACATCCAGATTGTTTGTGATCGCTTGGTCAGATATATGAACCGTAAACGTGCGAGTCTCATCACTGAGGCAGATGTTGAACAAGTCAAAATCGAACTGGTGCGAGGCGTCAATGCATTGGGGCTGGACAAGTTTGACAACCTTATCAATTCCGGCGACACATCCGAGGACGCTATTAGTGATGAGGACGCTTTGAAGGTTCTAAGGGCCATCGCTGTCAATAGTCGAACTGGGCCCTGCAACCGTAATAGTATCTCCGGTGAAACAGAAAAGCCAATAGACGTGATTCTGGATGATCTGGTAGACCGGGAAGTGGTTGAACGAGAGCGGGGTCGGTATTATCGAATTCGTGTAGGCTTGTTCAGAGATTGGCTCACTATTCATCAATAGAGCGGAGAGGCCAAGATGGATCGAGATTTTGCAAATCCTTTTGCTGATTATGGTACCATAGTACGTGGAGAGCGATTTGTAGGTCGAAAGGATGACCTACAAGTCATCGAGGGTAGGGTAATTCGACCACAAGAACCTGGCAATCTGGCAATTATTGGCGATTCTCGTATAGGTAAGAGCAGCCTGGTTTACAAAGCAGTCATCGATCGTAGAGATGAACTGATCGCAAAGCGGCTTTTACCTATTTGGATCAATTTATCGAGCTATGATCGTGCACCCGTGTTTTTTCGCTCCCTTATGACGCGCTGCATTGACGAGCTGGAGGAACTAGGTTGGATGTCGCCCAACATTCAAAAAGCGGCCGAACGAGCTCTACAGGATGAGCTATCGTGGGGCGAAGGCTATTCACGCATTCAGCGTTTCTTTGAAAAAGTGCGAAAAGAGGGTGTTAGAGTCCTCTTTATTCTTGACGAATTTGACCACGCACGGCATCTCTTTCGGGAGGATATCTCAGCTTTTCAAGGCTTGCGTGAGCTTTCCTATCGGCCAGAATGGCGTGTTTCCTACATCGTCACCTCCCGCCGCACTATCCGTGATATTGAACTGCAAACACAAACTATTTCAACTTTGGACGGTATCTTTCATAAACATTACCTTGGTATGTTTGACACCGACAGTATCGAGGAGTACTTTGGTCGCTTGGCTTCTATCGGCATATCAGATAGTGTCTCTTTAAGAGAAAAGATAGCATTTTATTGCGGTGGTCATCCCTATTTGTTGGAATTGCTCGGTTATGAAGTAGTTGAACTTTTCCGAGAGGAGCAAGTTGTAGACATTGATAGGGCTGCGCGTCGTTCAATGCATGCCTTTTTAAGTCAATATGACCGTATGAGGGAGTTGCTGCGTGAAGAAGGCAACTTTGACAAGATACTTCAAATATTGGTTGGCCCTGTTGTGAATGTAAAGTGGACAGATGTAGAAAATTTGCTCAAGTATGGATTTATCAAGCAAGATGAACAAGAAACTTATACAGCGTTCTCAGAGCACTTCCAGACTTATCTTGAAATTATAGAACGGCAATTTGACTGGGATTTGTGGCCCGCGTGGCGACAGACAGAAAAAGCGTTGCGCCAGCTAATAACGCGGATAATGAGGAGAAAGTATGGGGAGAATTGGATCGAGGCATTGGAGAAAGCGAAATCCCATTTGAAGAGAACCATCTTTGACCGCTGTCGAGAAGCACAGGCAAAAGAGGAAAGAGCCTATGGTAATCGAGCATCAAGCAACTTGATTGACTTCACGTACCCACAGGATTTATTTACCATCATCTTCGCTGAGTGGAGTGTTTTTAAAGAGATTTTCGGTCAAGACAAGAATTACTGGGGGCAACGTTCCCAATTACTGACAAAGATTAGGAATCCTTTCGCCCATAATAGAGATGAGATTGTTTACAATTATGAGCGGCAGATCGCCGAAGGTTATTGCCAAGAGATCCTTGCTGTTATTAAGCAGGCGGACGCGATATGAGTATTCTCCGGTGTGGTTTGCGTGAATCCAGTAAAAGCGTCTGCCCAACAAGCGCATCACAACCCGATGCCGCTACGCGGCTGATCAGTGGTGGCCATACGCGCTTTGTAGTTGGT
>WFQT01000399.1 GCA_015486895.1 Anaerolineae bacterium | reverse complement strand
CACCCAGGCCGAACTGGCCCGGGCTGCAGGCCGTCCCTACGAGACGGGCGCGGAACTGCTCCAACGCATCCTCGCCGAACGCCGCCGCAAGTGGGAGGAGCAGGAATGGGCCAGACTGGTGGAGAAGGCAAAGAAGAAGACAGCCCAGGCCCGCCGCAAAGCTCAGGGCCTGCCCGCCCGCATGAAAGACATCCCGCCCGAGGAATGGCAGGGCATCCCCGAAGAGGAATACCGCCGCAACCTGCCCAAAGACGACCGCTGGAAGCAAAAGTACAAAGAACCCAGTCCGCCCGACACCGCAAACCTGCCGCTCCTGCCCGAAGGCTGGGTTTGGGTGATATTGCCTCAAATAGGTGATTTAGCCCGAGGCAAGTCCAAGCACCGGCCTCGAAACGCTTCATTTTTATACGGAGGGCCATATCCCTTTATCCAGACAGGGGACGTTAGACAAGCAGAAGGCTACATTACCACCCATTCTCAAACTTACAGCGAAGCAGGCTTGGCGCAAAGCCAATTATGGCCTGCTGGCACTTTATGCATCACTATTGCTGCGAATATTGCTGAAACTGCTGTTCTGGGCTTTGACGCTTGTTTCCCTGACAGCATTGTAGGTTTCATACCAGAACAAGGGATCGAAGTGCTCTTCGTAGACTACTACTTTCGCACTATACAAAGCCGCATCGAGAGGCTCGCTCCAGCAACTGCTCAGAAAAACATCAATTTGGAAATACTCAAACAATTACCTGTGCCACTTCCACCCTTATCCGAACAACTCCGCATCATAGCCGAAGTGGAGCGCCGCCTCAGCGTGGCGCGCGAGGCCGAAAAAGCTGTCAAGGCCAACCTGAAACGCATCGCCCGCCTGCGCCAGGCCATCCTCAAGCGGGCGTTTGAGGGAAAATTTGTTCCTCAGGACCCTAGCGATGAACCAGTGAAGGTGCTGCTTGAACGCATACGTGCAGGAGAGACCGAGATACAGGATTTGCCGTTGTTCCAGCGGTAGTGGTAGGGACGTAGTAGCGCCGCGACTTATTGCGGACAACGAAACAAGACAATATACTGGGTAAATGAAAGGTGTCTTGTGTTGGGGCTTAGAGAGAGGGGGAAAAGCAAATAATGCTATTCGATTATTTTAATCCCACGGAGTACTTTGTGGAACACTTGCATTTCAATCGCCAGAGAACAACCTACGTAGGCCAAGGGGTCCTGACCTGGCATCCCCAAGAGGGTTTTGATCTTAAAGCACGAGTGAGCACAAAAGAATCCAGCAATACGCCCATGAAAAGGGTATTGCGTTCTATTGAGATACAGAGAAGGACGCTTGTACGTCTTCGACTGTACGATGGCGGCACGCGGGCAGTGCTGCCATTGGGTTCAGTGAACGAGTTGCAATTGTCTGATGGAATTCTGTCAGAGAAATTCTCACGAGCGCTTTTCATTCAGCCGGCATTGATACGACGTCGAGATTCGTGGAGGGGAGAGGCTTTGTTCGAGTATGCAGAACCAATGATGCTGCCGGATGTTGTGCTTGTTGAGACCAAAGTGCGAGGAACACCGTTGGGGGAAGAGCATTCCTTGGGAGGGTTGTATTTCAAAAAGCAGGATGGAATGAGCGTGATAGCCCGCACTCGAAAAGAACAGCGACTCATAGAAGTATCTTGGGTACTGCCAGCTGCGAAATGGACGAAACGCTCCTGTTGGGAATATGCAGATGGGATCCGCTATGCTTTGTCTGTTCTGAGTGGACAAGTGATACAAATGAAGTATAGAGAAGTGCATAGACATGGCAGGATCTACCAGGAGATCATCAGCAACCCTGCTCCTTTTAGCCTTAGTGTGATATTTCGCCTGTTTGACGACTGGCGATTGGAACGCGGTAAGGTACTGTATTTGGCGGATTTTTTCTCCCGATCAAACGATCGTTCGAATGTAGCGCGTCGTATACTCATGCAAGTAGCGGAAGCATCTCGTCAACATACAGTTGCCGGAAGAGCTCTACTCCTGTCCACAATTTTGGAAGCGGTACTGCGTACCATATATAAGAAGCCTTTCGACCCTGATCAGACAAAGAAAAGTATTAACATTGATTACTTTTTAAAGAAATTCCGCGCGGAATATCTTGAACTAGAACAGCACGGGAAGCGGTGGCGTCGGATTATTAACGAGGTGCTGGATGCATATAAGCGCCTGAGGCACCGTTACGCTCATCCTGACTGGCTGTCTTCTCCCGGAGGCACACTTTCAAGAGAGGAGATGGAACGTACACTAAATGACTTGGTTCTTCTTAGCCGATTCTATGGATATATAATTCTGGGGTTGGCAGGCATCAAGGTAGATGAACCGGTGCTCCCTGCGCCCATAAAAGACTGGAAGCCTTTGGTGACTGTTACAAAATGGGGGGAGTGAGGAGAATACTATGCTAAAACCTATTTGCATGGGATTTCTTGAATGCGGATTTCTGATCATATCCAAGCGTGTCCGCGGAATCGTTGGGATTGTGGAATGTGCGAGGAACAGTGACCAGACGGCATCTGCTACTGCATGGTACATAATACAAGCGTTGCCACCCACTGAGGTGCAACTATGACCACACCCAGCACCTCCACCATCGTCCAGCGCGTCTGGAACTACTGCAACGTCCTGCGGGACGATGGCGTTTCCTACGGCGACTACCTGGAACAGTTGACGTACCTGCTGTTCCTGAAGATGGATTACGAGCGCTCCCAACTCTTGGGCGAGACCGGCGCCATCCCACCCGAATACAACT
>WFQT01000398.1 GCA_015486895.1 Anaerolineae bacterium | reverse complement strand
GCTTGGATGAATGCAACAAGTTCGGCAGAATGTTGTATAATTACTCTGAGCATTGGTACCTCCTGGTGGTTTTGTTTTTTTAACTGACTTAATTTTACCAGAAGGACCAGTGCTCCTGCTATTTCAATATCATTTTGGCGAAACTACAGTATAGTAGAGATCGTATTGCAGCTTAACCAGAGCGTCTTTGACAGAGGAACCGTAGCTGTATTTCACCTGTGCCCAGCCGGTGATGCCCGGCTTGACCGCATGGCGCACACGATAAAAAGGGACCTGTGTGGCCAGCTCTTGCACGAATTCCGGCGGCTCAGGGCGGGGACCGATGAGGCTCATATCGCCTTTGAGCACATTCCAGAACTGAGGCACTTCATCTAACCGCAGCTAAGTTGGTCGGGAGTGCGACACTTCGGGAATAGAACGCGTCGCTGTTGGGGCATTTCCATCGTTCATCTGCGACTCTGCTCGCCCGTTGCCGACCACGCTTTCCCCCACCGGCTGAAACTCGGGGATTAGATGGCGAAGGCCAAGGAAGATGGCTTCTTTGTCATTGCGACGTGCCGCCCTCTCCAACGCGTCAATAGTCCGGTCAAGTTTATCAGGCACCAATTGGCTGGCGTTAGCAGCGATAAATATTTTCTCGTGCCGAGTGGGCTCATAACGCTCACCATTGACGAACAACTCCTCGAACAGCTTTTCGCCAGGACGCATACCGGTAAAAGTGATTTCGATATCCTCGCCCAGCCGCAAACCAGAGAGCTCGATCAAATCTTGGGCCAAGTCCACGATCTTCACTGGTTCGCCCATATCCAATAGAAAAACCTCACCGCCTGTGCCCAACACAGAAGCTTGCAACACCAATTGCACCGCTTCGGGGATCGTCATGAAGAAACGCCTCATTTCCGGGTGCGTGACCGTCACCGGACCGCCATTGGCAATCTGCCGCTGGAAAGTGAGTACTACGCTGCCCCGGCTCCCCAGCACATTGCCGAAGCGGACGGCCACGTAAGAGTGACCGCTTTTCTTTGCAGCGCTGTGCACCAATAGTTCCGCTGCTCGCTTGCTAGCCCCCATGATACTGGTGGGGTTCACTGCTTTGTCGGTGGAAATCATAACAAAGTGTTCCACGCCCGCAGCTAAGGATGCTGCCAATATATTACGGGTGCCAAGTACGTTGTTGGTAATAGCCTCAGCCGGGTTCATTTCCATCAAAGGCACATGTTTGTGTGCGGCGGCGTGGAAGACGATCTGAGGGCGGTAGTGATTAAACACAGCGTGTAAGCGCTCCGGAAAACGAATATCGGCTATCACCGGACGTAGGCCAACAGTCTCACCGCTTCGAGCGCCTACATCCGGGCCTATCTCCCGCAACTCGTGGTAAATACCAAAAATGCTGTTCTCGCCATGTCCTAACAAGATCAACTCTGCGGGATGACAACGCCAGATCTGACGACAGAGCTCGCTGCCGATGGAACCGCCGCCACCGGTCACTAACACGCGCCGGCCACGTAGGAGCTTCTCTACCGCAACAATATCGGTTTGAACAGGATCACGCCGTAGGAGGTCATTAATCCGGACTGATCGCAAGCGTCGCAAGCTGACATCACTGTTGAGAAGTTCATCGAACCCGGGCAGAATTCGTTGTTTGACCCCTATCGCGTTGCAAGCATCCACAATGCTGCGGATGATACGCCCTGGAGCGCTAGGAATAGCAATAACAACCTGCTGGATCTTATAGTCCCGAACAACCTCAGCGATGCGCTGGCGCCCGCCCAAAATAGGCACGCCGCGCAGTTGTAAACCCTGTTTTTGTACATCATCATCTATGAAACCCACAAGGTCCAAACCGAGGGTGGGATTCTGACGCATCTCCCGCGCCAGGAGTTGCCCGGCATCGCCGGCGCCAATGATGAGGACACGCTGACCATGCACACGACGATCACGGCGGCGTGCCAGCAATCGAACCGAGAAGCGAGGCAAAGTAATTGCTGGAACTACCAGCAAAATATCCAGAAAAGGCAACGAGCGGGGTAAAGCTTGAGCCAATCTCGGCATCATGAAAAACACCACTAATTCCACCACGCCGGCAACGCCCATTAATTCGAGAATCAGCACAAGTTCCTCGATACTGGCATAACGCCAATATCGGCTGTAAAGCCCACCCAAAAGGAATACGATGAGCTTGAGAGATGCGAAAACCATCACAAATAGGAGTAATGGCCGAGCATATCTCTGCAACTGAACAAAACCATCCAATCGCAGTGCCAACGCCAAGATAGGCATCAGAGAGAGAAATATAATATCAAGAAAGAAAAAATACCGATTTCGCAGTCGTAACAATGTGGTACTCCTTGAAAGAATATGATTTCGAATGTACATTGCTAACATCTATCCTTAACACTATCAACCGAATTAGATGGGAAAAATAGAAGGTACAAAGGAACATTGACCTCATGACCATGAATCACATAAAGAGCCACCATGGATAACATAAATTCTGGGTTACGGCGGCGGCTTCAACGACTGACGCTTTTCCGTATTTTATCCTGAAAGGACAGAATAGACTGCAGCCCACCCATTGCACGAATGGGGAGAAGCGGGTGCGGTCTGCGTGTATCTGCGTCCTATTTTGTAACCACGAATTTCACAAATGAAACCACAGGTCGCACAGGTTTTTTATGGGACACAGCTGACGCTGATGAACGCTGACCTATTTTCTGTTTTTCATTTGCATCTATCAGCGGGAATGTGCGCAATCAGCATTCTACACATCTGCGTCCTAATCACCTCCACCCACCCCATGTCCCCCGCGCTCATGGCCGTGCCGGAGGGCAGGCAAAGGCCCCAGTTGGAGAGCTCCTTGGCCACGGCGCCGCCAGCCTCCAATTCTGGGGGAGGGAAAGGCACCAGCAAGCGTTCCCCCCCAAGGTTGGGAGGGTAGGGGGGCTGTTCTCCGCCTCTAACGCCAGGCGCACCTCCTCGCGGGTAGCTCTGAAGCGGCCAGAGTCGACGATGAGACGGTGAGCCTGTCTGCGTGCGTTCACGCACAGGCAGGCCAACGGGTGGCCCGGCCCCAGGGCGCTTCGGGCATAAAGGCAAGGCCGGGGAGGTCACCCAACGCCCGGCGGTAGGTCGCGAAGATCTCCCGCCTGCGCTGCACCCGATCATCCAAGGCCTGCAACTGGCCCCGCCCGATGCCCGCCAGCACGTTGCTCAGGCGATAGTTGTAGCCGATCTCCGAATGCTCGTAGTGGGGGGCGGGGTCGCGACCCTGGGTGACCAGCTTGCGGGCGTGAGCGACAAAAGCGACGCTATCAACCTCACCCCTGCGATACTGATATTCTAGGCTGTGTTGAGCAATTGCGTCCATTGGGCAGGTCCGTCCAACAGAATTTGTAATCGATTGAGCACATTACGTCCGAGAACAACCTCTGCACCCAACTCATCACCCACCACGTAGATACCGGGCAGCGTTATTTCGCTGATTTGCAGATCGACCAGATATAAAAAGACGGCCCGGCGCTCACCCCACTGACTACGCAGCCCGACTTCAATAGCCCGACGCGCACCGATCTGTTGCAGATATTG
>WFQT01000397.1 GCA_015486895.1 Anaerolineae bacterium | reverse complement strand
TCCTAGTACTCAGTCAACCGTGATCTGAGTGAAACAGCATAGAGGTTGGCGCAGGCCCACCTTCGGCGCAGAGCGCCCAAGAGCCCAAATTCATTCGGCCGGTGTGTCGGGAGCGGGCCAAGGTCACCGGTTGAAATCGGGCTCTGGAACCCTGCGGGCTGAAGGACGGCCTCCGCCGTCCCACTGCTCCGCTCGAGGCTATTTTCATCAGACTACACTTGACTTAGTAATAGCCCGGACTGCATCTTCTTACGCTTGCATTGCGCGGCGATCCAATGGTTGGAGGTCATTTTCAGAGGCCAAATGAACGTATGCAGAATCCTGATCGGGGAAAAACAGATGATGTCCCGGGGACGCAGGTCTTCTTGCACTAGTTCCACGACACAGCGTCCTGCTTGCCGCACCAACGTTGCCCGGCGCGGGTCAATCGCCAGGATCGTGCCCTTCCCCGGCAGCGCGATCCCCATGACCTTGCTCAGCGAGTTCATAGAGTTAGCAGTGAAAAGTCCGGGGCGGGAGCCGGCGCCGGGATGCAATCCAGCCTTCTCCCCAGAATATGATCAGTGCCATCCAGACGGTGCCATAACCCACAAATTGTGTACTTGAGAAGGCTTCCTTATAGACCAGCAGCCCCAGGAGAAACTGCAACGTGGGGGCAATGTACTGCATAATACCAACCAAAGTCAACGGAATGCGCTGGGCAGCAGAGGCAAACATCAACAATGGTACCGCCGTCACGGCACCTGCGCCCACCAGCAGCAAATCCGCGGTGGCGCCCACGTGCAGAAAGGCGCCACTGCCACTTGCTCCCATGACAACCAGATACAACAGCGCCGGCAAGAACAGCAGCCCAGTTTCCAGTATAAGCCCGAAAAGAGAGCCCAGCGGAGCCATCTTGGTCACCAGGCCATAAACCCCAAAAGTCAGGGCTAATGTCAGCGCTATCCAGGGCAACCGGCCATAAGTGAATGTCAGGTAAATCACGCCTACAGTAGCCAAGCCTACCGCCAGCCACTGCCAGGGACGCAATCGCTCGTGCAAGAAAATCATTCCCAGTAGAACGCTCAAAAGGGGGTTGATAAAGTATCCCAGGCTGGACTCAATGATGTACCCGGAGGTTACTGCCCAGACGTAGGTAAGCCAGTTGACACCCAGCAGCAGTGCGGCTGCGGCGTAGATGCGCACAATTCTCCCCTTCGAAAGGATAGAACGGAATTGGCCTCCCTGGCGCGTGATGAGCACAACGGCCAGCAAGAGCAAAAAAGACCAGACAATGCGGTGCCCGATTAGCTGCGTAGCCGGAACTTGCTCAAGCCATTTCCAGTACACTGGGAATAACCCCCATATGATGTACGCTCCTAACGCGTAGAGAATCCCTTCATCCATTACCATAACCCCCGATCACACTTTCACGAAAGCCCTTTTGCCACAGCGGAACCGGAAAAAGTTTAATGAACCCCGCGCGGCTATATCGATCATCATCGCTGGCCACGCGCCGCTGAGCCCCCATTCGAACTAGATTGCGAACAGATACGCCGGTGACAACTTAGTGGTCGTCTGAAAAATTACCTCTCTGTTTAGAAGTGCAATTTCTCGCAGAGGTTGAACTTCTAACGGAAGATTATTTCTGAACGCTCACTTAGCGCACCTCGTTGTTTGCCAGCGGTATCTCCGCGGGCAAGATTTGGTTCTGTAATTGCCACATGCGTTGGTAAAAGCCGGCTTGTTGCAACAAAGTGACGTGCGTGCCGCGTTCGATAACTTTCCCATGGCGCAGGACGACAATTTCATCCATGTTTTCCATGCCGACCAGCCGGTGTGTGATCATCAATGTCGTGCGCCCTTGCATGACATCATAAATCGTCCGCAGGACGTTCCGCTCAGTGAGCGCATCTAAATTAGTCGTTGCTTCGTCCAGAATCAGAATAGGTGCGTCTTTGAGCAACGCCCGGGCGATGGCAAGGCGCTGTCTTTCACCGCCGCTCAACAGTAAGCCTTGTTCTCCGATCCAGGTATCGTAGCCGTTGGGCAGCGAGAGAATGAATTCGTGGATTTGCGCTTTGCGGGCCGCTTCGTACATTTCTTCCTGGCTGGCATCAGGGTTAGCCAAAAGCAAATTAGCCCGAATGGTATCGTTAAAGAGATGTGTGTGTTGTGAAACGACGCTCATCAATTGGCGCACCGCTTCTTGCTGGTAAGAGCGTAAATCGTGCCCGCCTAACAGGATTTGTCCCTCCTCGTATTCCCAAAACCGGAGTAATAAGTAGAGCAACGTGCTTTTGCCGGCCCCGCTGGGGCCTACGATCGCCAGCCGGCCGCCGGCCGGCAAGCGGAAGGTGAGCCCATCCAGCGCTAATTGTTCCATCTCGGCGTAGTGAAAGCGTAAATTCTCAATTTGCAGGTCGTAAGACCGCGGCACCGGCAACGTCTTGGCCCGGTCTTGGACTGCCGGTGTAGCATCTACAATGGCGAAAAGACGCCTCGCTGCTTCAACATTGCTTTCCAAAAACTGGGCAGCGGCCGACAAAGGCAGAACCGCTTCAAAAGCGGAAAGTGCGGCCAACGTGATCACGGCCAACTGGACGCCAGAAAATTGTCCGTGCCGCACCATAGGGACCGCCAGGGCAATGACGGCAACCATGCCCAAATTCGCCAATAAACTGCCTAAGGCGTCACTCAGCCCGGTGATGTACGCCAGGCGTCTCTGAGCACCGATGACCTTCAGGCTATGCGATTTGGCCAACGCCAACTGGCGATTTTCCTGACCGTAAGCAAGCAGGTCAGCCATGCCCTGGATGCCGTCTACCAACGCGACGTTCAAGTCCGCTCTGCTCTCAACGATAATCTTGCCAAGGCCGCGGCTAAGCCAGTGGGAGCCAAATGGCACGCCAACCCCAACCGCCAATAAAAAGGCCAAAAGGGTACACGCCAGCCGCAAATCGTAGCTGCGCATGAAAACCAACATCAAGGCTGTCACGAGCACGGCCACGGCCGGCGGTGCGATGACCTGAACATAGAAATGTTCCAAGGTTTCGATGTCGTTGACGACCAGACTGAGCAAGTCTCCGCTGCGATGGGTCAGCAGCCGCGCCGGCGCCAGGGGCTCTATTTTTTTGTAAAACCAAACCCGGAGTTGGGCCAGCAGACGAAAAGTGACATTGTGGGAGACCAAGCGTTCGAAATAGCGGAAAACCCCTCGCGC
>WFQT01000396.1 GCA_015486895.1 Anaerolineae bacterium | reverse complement strand
TTTGGTAGCGGGAGCTGGAAATCGCTTCCGGATTCGGGTGCCGCTTTTACAGGAGTGGTTGCAGTTTGCGGAGGCTATGCCGTGGGGAGAAGATGACAATCAGGCCGCCCGATAGTTGCTGCGGAAGCCTTCTCCCCACGGCTTCCCTTGATGGTGCTTCTATTTCTACCCGACAGTTTTGTTCCCCCTCTTGAGCACGGCAGTTGAAACTGAGTGCTATGTCATACAAAGTTGACTTGCAGTGACTGCTATGCAGGCCGCGTAGGTAGGTTTCGCAGGGCCTAAGCCTGCAACTTAGAATATCTATTTTACAGGTATCAGTTGCTGAGCAGAAAGTGTCAGGTGGCTGGTTGCCACTTCGTTGATGACAGGAAAGGAAGATAGCCGTGACAGAGCCAAGACGAATAACAAATGCGTGTCTGGATCGACTGTTTGTGAACCGCGAAATGCTCCTGTGGGAAATCTTCGGAACGGTGGGAGGTGAGTACCCCGGCTCTATGAGCCTTTTTGGCCCCCGGGGGATTGGTAAAAGCGCTCTCTTGCGGGAAGTGGGACGTATTTTGGGCGCGGTATCAGGGTCTTCGGGGGATGAGAGGCGAGATAACTCGCAGTTAGCGGAAATATACAGGGAGGTTAGATCGTCAGGCAGGCGTTATCGGATCATATCCTGTGGTGCCCGTTATGGTAAGCTGCATACTGAAGATGCTGTATCCCCGTTTCAGGATTTCCTGTTGCATTTGGCCCGTTCCTTGGCGGTAGATGTTTCTCTAAGTGCGACGGTCGATGAGATTACCTCCAAGTTGATTAGAGGCCTGAGGGCTGAAAGAGAGGAGGAGCGGATTATTTTGATAGTGGATCGGGCCGATGATTTTCTGGTGGGAGCTGAGAGGAGCGATCTGGCTGTTTTGCAACCTCTTTCTATGGATTTCTCTTTTCTCCTGGCAACTCGCAGGCCGCTTTCTCGTTTCCCCGGCGAGGTCACAGCGACGATTTCTTCCTTTCTGGATATGGCAGATAGCGTAGCGGTGGGGCTGCTTTCTGCGAGAGATGCTAAAGCTTTAATTGCCGGGATCACGGGATGTTATGACGGTGCCTCGTTGGACGCGGGGGAGATAGACGCTATTTTTAACTTAGCCGGCGGCCATCCTTACCTGATCAGGCAAGTGATGCGGGCTTACCTGCTCGCCCGCGCAAGCCAGGGAATTACTTCGCCGGAGGATGAACTCTTCATGGCCCAAGTGGGTGCTCGGTTGCAACCATTTTTCTTGCGTTGGTGGAAGGATGCCGGCCTTGTGCCGGAAACGACCATATCAGCGCCGGTTCGTCTCCCGGCGCGTGAGCGACTTGTCAAGACATTGCAAGAAGTCATGCGAGGAGATAGAATTGGCAGCGCGTCATTGCAGCGGAGGAAAGAGACACTGGCCTATCTAATGGGTGAGGTTATGATGGTCGGGCGAGAGGAGGAGAATCTCTACTTGCCGGGGAGATTATTCCAGAATTTCGTCCGGGAGCAGCTTGCGGAGGAGCAGGTCATTCCCGTGGAAGAAGAAGTGATAGCAATGCTATTTTCACCCGTAGAGCGTCGGCTGTACAATTATCTGTTGCAAAATCAGGGACGTTATTGCACCGTGGCCGAAATCCTCCATTCTGTGTGGGGAGAATCTCTGCCGGGAGAGGGGCAGGTATCGCATTTGGGACGGGCTAAAGTCACCGAAACGATGCGCCGCTTGCGCAAACAACTGGAGGGATACCCGGAACTGGGGAAGGTAGTTACTAAACGGAAACGAGGATACCAGTTGATGAGAAATCAGCCGGTGGAGTGAAAGCTGCTTCAGGTAAGCACAGATATGGTTGGTTGGCTCCATTGAATCTTTCCTATCAGCCTCCCTAACAATTGGATGCTGATGACGCTGATGCACACAGATTGGCACAGATAAAACCAAGAGAAGAAAAATCTATGTGCGAAGCCTGTATAAATCTGTGTCCTGCCCGAGAGTGTGCTATTTTTCATCTTCCGTGGTGCACGTCAACTGGCATGAGGTCTTCTATATGGAAGCTAATAGGTGTTATTGGCGCGAGTCGCCGCGGTGCTTTGGTCAAATGTTCTCATTGTGCTATACTTTTGTCTCCGTGTGACCCAGCATAGTACAGCAATGAATCTTAGGGGATAGATAGTTGAACGATATTAAAACCTATTTGCATATCCTGTGGAAGCGGTGGTGGTTGATTTCCTTGTTGGTCGTGTTAACTGTTGGTGGTGTGTATTATTATCAAGCACGCAAACCACCTCGCTATCAAGCGTCAGTTCGCTTGCAAGCGCTGCCCACTGAGTCGGACAATGTGGCGTTGTATTCTTCTTATCGCTCTGTAGGGGCCAGCGAGTCGGTACGAGCTACCAGGGACGCTTTTATTCAGACGTTACGGCAAAGTTCTGTTGCCTGGAAGACTATTCAAGAATTACACTTGCAGAAAACGCCTGCTGACATTAACTACGAGATGTGGCCCATCCCGGATGAACAATATGTCGTCGTTATTTTCTATGAACCCACGGCCACTTTAGCCCGCACCATTGTGGATACGCATGTGCGAAATGCTTTGGATGCCTTTCGTAAAACGCGAGCGTTGCCGGTGAGCGAGTCGCGGAAGTTTATCGATCAGCAAGTCAAAGCTCAGGAACAAGCGTTATCAGTGGCACAGGAAGCATTGACTAAATTCCGGCTCAAGTACAGCATCAATTCCGTGCCGGCGGAGGCGGATGCGGTGCAAGCGACGATTCGCAGTTATCGTAGCAACCAGCAATTGGCCGGCGTCAAGGCCGCAGAAGCAGAAGCCCTTGCCATGAGCTACCGGCGGCAAGCGGAAGGGGCTCTTAAGAGCAGCGAAGCTGCAGAGGTGCGAGGAGCCACCGCCACCGCTGACTTCTATCGTAGTTTAGCACAGTCTGACTTGAGCAATGCCGATCAGCAAAGCGCTCTCGCTTCCGGCCAACAGGCTGCCCAACGCCGTTATGACACCCTGATTCCCCAGATGGAAAGCAGACTGGCGGAACTGGTGGGCGTTGAAGGTCAGTATCAGATTTTGCAGGACAATGTGAGCCATAACCGGAAGCAATATGACTTCCTATTGAATAAGTTGAGGGAAGCCAAAATTAAAGAAGACCAGGCCCTGAGCGCTGGCTATCTGGTTTGGTTGGATAAAGGGGATAGAATCCCAGTCAGGCGCGCCCCCACTCAAATGGGGCGCTACTTGGCTGTCGCCTTTGGCGCTTCCTTGCTGGTCGGCATCTTGTTGGCTTTCTTGCTGGAAGGAATTGAACGAGCATGGCGGCGCTCTCGTGAGGGGACATCCCGTTGAGCTATGGCTGAGCGGATCTTATACGTGGACTTAGCACCACGGGCGGCCGGGTCGTTGACCAGCTTAGAATACTTGCTGCGCCATCTTGACCGGCGCTATCAACCTGCCGTCATTATGGCCCGGGGGCAACGACGCTACGGACATTTTGTTGACTTGAAGGTGAACGTCGTTAGTGTGCTTTCTCCTCAAGGGCAGGCTGTTCGCTATGGCGGCGGTATTGACAGGATTCGCGGGGGGAATATCGGTGCCTGGATACGGCGTCGGCCTGTCGTGAAGGAAATGTGGCATGGCTTTGGCTTTCTTGGTCGCATCGCCCGGCGCTTTTACCCCCAGGCTAAAGAACTGGCTTCTATCATGGCGCGGGTACAGCCGGATTTAGTACACGTAAATGACCGGCTGACGGTGAGCCGGGGGGCGGTGTGGGCGGCCAATATGAATCGCTTGCCGGTGGTCAGCCACGTGCGGGGCTGGGACCAGTGGACCCTTTTTGATCGCTGGCTGGATCGAGGCGTCCGCCGCTACATTTGCATATCGCAAGCCATCGCTGACCAGATGGCGGCGCTGGGTGTTTCCCGGGAGCGATTGTCGGTTGTCTATAACGGCTTGGACGTGGCCGATTTCCCCACCGTTGCCAATCCAGCCCTGCGGCAGCAATGGCAAACGCCAACACAGGCACCGCTGGTGGGCATCGTGGGGCGCGTTGTGCCTTGGAAAGGGCATCGTGTCTTTTTGCAGGCTGTTGAGCGGGTTGCCCAGGATTACCCCGACTTGGTGGCCTGGATTATTGGTGAGCCGGAGGTGGGGCAGCAAGGCTACCTGGAAGAGCTGGAACAACTGGCCCGGGCATTGGGCATCGCCAGTCGAGTGCGCTTCCTGGGCCACCAAGAAAACGTGCCGGCATTGTTGCCATCGTTGGATGTATTGGTTCACGCCTCAGTGGAGCCGGAACCGTTCGGCCGCGTGATTATTGAAGGGATGGCTGCTGAGCGCGCGGTGGTAGCGACTGCTGCCGGCGCCGTGCCGGAGATTGTGCTGGATAAGGAAACCGGCTTGCTGGTGCCGCCGGGAGATGCCCCCGCTCTGGCCAGGGCTATCTGTCGCCTTCTGGACCTGCCGGCCTGGAGAATCGCTTTGGGGAAAGCCGGCCGGGAGCACGTGCGCTGCCACTTTAGTGCTGCCCAAATGGTGAGCGGCGTGGAAGCGGTGTATGCCGCCGTTTTGGAGCATAAGTGAGCATGGCTGTGGGATCTGCAACCGAACATGAGGAAGAGACTTCATCTTCCTGGCACTCGGCGCTAAGCATTGGTGGTCAGAGTGTGTTAGCAGTAGTAGCCGCTGTTTACTTGATCCGTGGCACCCTGCAACCCCACCCGGAGCGCCTTTTTGCCCCCATCGGTCTTTTGTTTCAAGCCGTTCTCACGGTTTTGAATCCCTTCTTAGGATTGTTGACCTGGATTACTGTTTCTCCTTTCGCTCCCTTCTGGCATTTGAACTTGAGCTTGGGTGCGGGAGTGCCGGATCTGGGTTATAACCGCTTGGTGTTCTTTTTGTTGGCTTTTATCCTTTTCTTGCAATGGGCGACTGGGCGCCGCCCTTGGCCTCGCTTTTCCTGGGTGGACGGTTGGTTGTTGCTTTTCTTGTTAGGCTATGTCCTTTCTACTCGTCTTTCTCAGCGCGGCTTGGTAACGTCAATACAATCTTTTTTTGACCTCTGGTTATTGCCTGTTTCCTTGTTTTTCCTCACCCGTTTCTACGTGCAAACGCGCTCCCAACTAAAATGGGCTTTGGGTGTTTTGCCTCTTATTGCCGGCTACCTTATTGTGCTCGTCCTGCATGAACAAACGACTGGCGTCATCTGGTTTTACCCTTGGGGCCGGGCGGCACAATATACTGAGCATTTCCACCGCATGACCGGCTTGCTTGGTGACCCGGCATACCCTGCCCAGGTGTTGGATATCATCGCCCCTTATTTTCTCTATCGTTATTATCAGGCTGTTAAGCCGGAGCAAAAGTGGCTTTACGGCACGGGTATCGTTTTACTGATAGCTTCTGTGGGGATGCTTTACAACCGGGCCGGTTATGTTGGTCTGCTGCTGGTTTTTATTGTCTGGGCGATTGTGGAACCCCGCTTCTGGCGCCCATTTGCTTTCTTCTTGTCACTGATTGGCGTCGCTGCTCTCCTTTTCTCGTCTGTACTGAGCCGATCGGCGATTTTCCAGGAGCGCCTGGCGCAAGGGGAAACTATTGGCTACCGTGGGAAAGCTTTTGATGTCGGGTGGGGCTACTTTCTCTCTTCCCCTATCTGGGGTATCGGCTACAACAATTTCGGCACACGGGCTATTGCCGAGGGGGTGTGGTACCAATACGCGCCAAAATGGGTCCCAATGCCGCATAACACGTATTTGGATATTCTCCTCTCCGCTGGTGTTATTGGTTTTGCTCCTTTGCTGCTCTTCATGGTCTCCTTTTGGCAGAAAATGGTGACTGGCTACCGTTGGTTTTGCCGCCATCTGCCAGGGGATCGTCAACTGTGGGGCATCATGATTGCTTCCTCGGCGGCCTACTACGTTGTCATCGCGACGCTGGATGCTGGGCCGGACCAATTTGGGAATATGGTTTACTTTTACCTGATGGGTGTCCTGTGGGCTTACTTGCAAGCGGCGACCCGGCGGCGGCAAGAGATCATCGCCTGGGCGGGGGAAGAGGAAAACGCGAATGTCTAAGCGGCTGCGCGTGGCTCTTTTGGGCTTATACCCATTTCAACGCGACATGATTCTCGGGGGGGTGGAGGCGGTAACACTATTGCTGGCGACGTGGCTGGCGCGCTGCCCGGATGTGGAGGTGCATGTGTTCACGTTGCGGAGCGATGTAGAAACTCCTTTGACGCGGCGAGATGGCGCAGTACAGTTGCACATAGCGCCACAGCCCAGTTTTGGTCGCTTGACCTGGCATTTCCCCGCAGTCCGTCTTTTGCAGAAAATGGTCGCGGCAGTGCGGCCGGACATTGTTCACGGCCATGGCTCCGATTTGTACGCAGCCGCAGCTATCCGGGGGCACTGGCCGCACGTGGTGACACTGCATGGTGTCATGTTCGCCGAGGCGCGTACAGTCTGGGGGTGGAAAAAGCGGCTGGCGCGGGAGTTAGACCGGTGGTTCGAGCGCTGGCTTTTGCCCCAAGCGCGAGATGTGGTTGCTATTTCGCCTTATGTGGCTGAGGCGTATCCCTGGCTGCGGGCCCACTTGCATTTTATTGAGAACCCGGTGGATGCAACTTTCTTTCAGGCTGCGGGGGAAGCTGGGCCGGGAGAATTGCTAACGGTGGCGCGAGTTATCCCTCGGAAAGGGGTCTTGCCGCTCATAGAGGCTTTTGCCGACGTAGTTCGGGCTCACCCGGAGGCGCAGTTGCGCATAGCTGGTGAAATGGACTCTTTCCCTGATTATGCTGCTGTCTGCCGTCGCCGGGTGCGAGAGTTGGACTTGCTGGAGCGGGTGCATTTTTTGGGTGCTTTAGACCGGAATGCATTGCTAATAGCTTATCGTCGGGCTACGGCAGTGCTACTCAATTCGGTGCAGGAAACTGCCCCGGTAGTGGTGGCTGAGGCGATGGCAGCCGGTCGGCCGGTTATCGCTACCGATGTCGGTGGGAACAAGTACATGATTGAAACGGGACGCACTGGTTGGTTGGTGCCATTGGGCGACCGCAAGACCTTGTCGGCAGTCATGGTGGAAGCTCTATCGGCGCCGGAAATAGCACGGCAGCGAGGCGAAGCGGCGCGTCGGGAAGCGGCTGGCCGCTTTCGCCCGGAAGTTGTTGCAGAAAAACACATGGCCATGTATAGGGAGATCGTGGAAAGATGAGGAAACATTTGGAATTTCAATGGCAAGGTCAACGGTATGTTGGCTCGGAGCTCATGGCAGCATTGTTTGCTCCGGATCGCCGGGAGCAATATCATCCCCGCTTGTGGCGGGAATTCGGCATTCTGTGCAAAGATCGTTTCTTGCGGCGCTATATCCGCCATACTCAATCCCTTTTCGATCTAGCCCACGAACCTATCGAGGGGCAGACGATTTTGGATTGTGGTGCTGGCTTCGGTTTGACGGCCATTTTCTTGGCGCTCCTGGGTGCCAAAGCTGCTCATGGCTTAGAGTTCCAACAGAACCATATCGATACGTTCGCTGCTTTTCGTGATGTTTTCCCCGCTGATTTGCCTGTTTTCATGCGCCAGGGGGATGCTGCAGCTATGCCGTATGAGGACAATAGCTTTGATGTGGTGCTCTCGGTGGAGGCTATTTCTCATTACCGGGATACTAACGGTTTCCTGAAAGAAGTGCATCGCGTTTTGCGTCCTGGAGGTATTCTCATTATCTCTGATGCCAATAATGGGGCCAACCCGTGGCGGGCATATCGGACGAAAAGGCTCTGGGCAGCATTTGAGAATGGCTCAGAGCGGGGCGGCTATTATGGCCATAAAATTGGGAAATCGTTTTTACAACAGCGCCGGGAGATCATTACTGAGGCGTTTCCTTTCCTGGATCAGGACGTGGTAGATGATCTGGCGCGGGGAACATCCGGTTTGAACCGGGGGGAAATCCTGGCTGTAGTGCAGTATTATGTGGATGTCGGTGCCAAGCCGCAACACTTCTACCAGTTTGGCACCTGTCCGTTGGACCCTTTTATCAGTCACTATGCAGAATTCCTTTTTCATCCTTTGCGGCTCGCTAAAGAAATAGGCTATTATGGATTTGATGCCCATGTATATTCCTATTTTGGCGGTTCGCGGGGTGGCTGGGTTGCCAAGGTCAATGACTGGATCACGCAGAAAGTGCCTACGTCGTTGACTATCTGGCTGGCCCACACTTTTCGCATTGTGGCTCGGAATCGAGTATGAGGGCGACACAGATTTTTGCCGACCCGAAGCTGGAAGATGTTGACTTGCGGGTGCTGGTGGTGGCCAATTTATACCCTCACCCAGGCGCACCCGCTTTCGGCACTTTTGTTTATGATGAAGTGGAAGCATTGCGGGCTTTGGGCGTCGGTGTAGATGTCTTCTTTGTGAACGGGAAGGAAAGCAAGACTAACTATCTCCGCGCTTACCGGCCTTTTTGGCAGCAACTGCGGGCTCGGCCTTACCGGCTATTGCATGCCCATTACGCCCTTTCCGGCATTGTGGCTGCAGCCCAGCGGCGTTTGCCGTTGGTGGTTACCTTTCATGGCAGCGAGGTCAAAATTGGCTTCACGGCAATACTATCACGGCTTTTGGCTCGCCGGGCGAGTGCGGTCATTGTTACCAGCCGTTGGGTTCAGAGAGCGCTAAACTGGCCCCGGGCGACAGTGATTCCGCCGGGGATTAACCTGGATATGTTCCGGCCCGTGCCACAGGCTGAGGCGCGGCAGGCACTGGGTCTTTCACTAAGCAGGCGCTATGTGCTTTTCGCTGGGCAAATGCGCCCGGATAAGCGGGTGCCGGTCATTCGTCAGGCGGTGAATCTGTTGCAGGATGAAGGAATCGATGTGGAGCTGCTGATTGTTAGTGGCCGGCCGCATCGACAAGTGCCATTGTACATGAATGCTGCTGACGTCTTGGTGCTGGTTTCCGATTATGAGGGCTCGCCCATGGTGATCAAAGAGGCGATGGCTTGTAACTTACCTATCGTCAGCGGCGATTTGGGAGACGCTCGCATGGTGATTGGGGATACTGTTGGCTGTTACCTTTGCGATCGCTCAGTGGAGGACACGGCAGCCAAGCTGAAATCGGCGCTTGCTTTTGGCCGGCGCACTAACGGCCGGGAGCGGATGGCGGCTTATTCCCTGGCAAATAGTGCTGCCCGGGTGCAAGCCGTCTATCGAGGTTTACTGGAGAAGAAATCTTGATGTCAGACGCTGAGAAACGGTTACGGGTGTTGGTGGTGTTAGGCGAAGGTGGCCACACGGTGGAAATGATTCACCTGCTGGATTTGCTCGGCCCGCGCTATGATTACCATTACATGCTGGTGAAAGAAGAGGGGCTGAGTGAGAAGAAAATTAGCATTCCAGGACCTATTTATCGCTGCAATCGTCCCCAGTGGAAGGTAGAAAGCCACTTGAAGGTGGGCTGGCGCTATCTCCGGCTGACCTGGCAGTCACTCCGGGTGTTGCTGCGGGCGCGCCCGCGAGCAATATTGCACTCTGGGCCGGGCATTGCTATTCCTGTGGCCACATTGGGAAAGCTGTTTGGCATAAAGATCATTTACGTGGAAAATGGAGCCCGGGTACACCACCCCTCGCTGAGCGGCCGCTGGATGTATCGCATTGCCGATCTCTTTTTTGTCCAGTGGCCGGAGCTGCAATCTGAGGTCTTCCCGGGGGCCATTTATGCCGGGAGTTTACACGGATGATTTTTGTTACCGTGGGTTCTGGGGATTTCGATCCGTTGATTTGCAAAATGGACGACCTGGCACCGGAACTTGGCTTGCCGGTGGTGATGCAAATTGGCCGGGGCGAGTACGAGCCGAAAAATGCGGAATTCTTCCGCTTTGCGCCCAGTCTGGAGCCATATTACCGCCGGGCAACTTTAGTGGTCGCTCACGGTGGCGTCGGGGTGACATTGGAAGTGCTGAGCCGGCACATCCGGTTGGTCAGTGTGGACAACCCGGACCGGCCGGACCACCATCAGGACGATATTTTGTCGCATTTGCACGCGAGTGGGCATTTGCTCTGGTGCCGGGACTTGTCCCGCCTTGGCGAGGCGATTCGGCAAGCGCACGAGATGGCTTTTGTGCCTTTTGAGCTGCCGCCGCCGGCAGTGCATTTCGTTGTCGCCGAGTACCTGGATACGCTGGCGAGTGGTGGTGATGCGGCAGCCGTAGCCCGGCGCTATCGAGGGGCGCAGCTTAGTCCGGAAGACTTCGCCGGGGATGTGTAGCACTGGCTCCATGACTTATGGCGCTCGTCGAGTGACAGCTCACTGGAGATGGAAGGAAGCCATTCTCTTGCAAGTGGACCTTATCTTAGGCGACTGGAGTCTGGCGAAAATGGCGTTTTAGGCTCGACCTAACTATCTTCACCACAGATTGCACAGATTACATGGATTGAAAACACACAGAACAAAAATCTGTGGAAATCTGCGGAATCTGGGGTCAGTAAATCCAGTGAAGTCCGTGGGTATCAAATCAAGAGCCACAGATTGCACGGATTAACACATATTTTCCTTTGCTTTTCGACCCAAATCTGTGAAGTTCTGTGGCTAAATTAAAAACGCCAGATTATGGTTAGGTGAGCAAAGCAGTGGTTCCGGCGAAGTTTCCACATTGGAGAAGGAGGCAAGAACTTGGCTGAAGAGAATGTGATTCGGTTCACTGTGCCGAGCCGGCATAATGAGAAGTTGTGGGAAATCGTTCGGCGCATCAATGAAGATGTCGAACTACAAACCATGTGGGCTTGTGCCAACGTGAATGCCGTAGACAGGGCTGGTATCAGTGATCATGGTATCGTCCACATCAAAATCGTGGCTAACATTGCTCTGCGGCTGCTTAGGCTGCTGGCAGAAGCGGATATTCCTATGGGCATTGTACGGGAACATGGCATGACCATGGATGATGCTGAGGTAGTGACGGTCTTGGCAGCGGCGCTGCATGATTTAGGTATTTCCATTCACCGCGAGAACCATGAAGAGTTCAGCTTGCCATTGGCCAACTTGAAGGCTAAGGAATTGCTGGCGGGACTCTACGATGTGCGGGAACGCACAATTGTTGTCTCCGAGGTGCTCCACGCTATTATCGCTCACCATTGGGATGTACGTTGTTACACTACCGAGGCGGGTGTTGTGAAAGTGGCGGATGCCTTGGATATGACCCATGGGCGCTCACGCATCGCTTTCGAGGCAGGAGGCACCAATATTCACGCTGTTTCCGCTCAGGCTATCGACGACGTGCGTATTCGCAAAGGGGAAAGTGTACCGGTGGAAATTGAGGTGGTGATGAGTAACTCGGCCGGCATTTTCCAGTTGGATAACCTGTTGAAGCGTAAACTGAAGAATTCCAGCATTGCGCCTTATGTACGAGTTTTCGCGCGAATCCACAATGAGGTAGAACGCAATATCGTGCGCCAATATGAGATTTGAGCCGTTATCCGTATTACGTAAAGCGGTAAGGAGTCATGTAA
>WFQT01000395.1 GCA_015486895.1 Anaerolineae bacterium | reverse complement strand
TCAACGGCCAATGTGTATTGCGTCAAATCGTTGGTACCAATGCTGAAAAAATCAACGAGAGCGGCGAAATGCTTGGCTAGCAAGGCGGCAGCAGGAACTTCAATCATGATTCCGAACTGCACTTTTCTCTTTTGATGATAGCCTTTGTTCTCTAATTCCTGCTGTACGTTGTCGAACAGGACTCGTGCCTGGCGCACTTCGTCTAAGCGCGATACAAGAGGAAGCATGATCCGCAAATCGGTGTTGGTTACTTTGCTGGCAGCGATAAGAAGTGTTCGAAACTGTATTGCAACTACGTCTGGACGTTCCCAAATCATGCGAATAGCACGCCATCCCAGGAAAGGATTCGGCTCTGGCGTCAAATCGAGGTATCGAGCCGGTTTATCGCCACCAATGTCCAAGGTGCGTACCACTATTGGCTTTCCAGACATCAGCTCGAATACTTCGCAATAGGTGCGGATTTGTTCTGCTTCACTGGGCATGCTTATTCGGTCAAGAAAAAGGAACTCGGTGCGGAATAGACCAACGCCCTCAGCTCCTAATGCCAGCGCCTGCCGGGCATCTTCAATTCCACCAATATTGGCGACGATTTCAGTTGTGTGACCATCGATCGTTTTCGCCGGTGCATGGGCTAACATAACTTCGGTAGAATGTACTCTTTCCAGTGCGTCCAGATGGTGTTTGGCATCTTGTAGGACTTTAGTTGTGGGTTCAATGATGACGTTCCCCGTATTGCCGTTAAGAATCGCCGGAACACCATCCGTGATAGACTCCAAGTTTATTGGAGCCCCTACCACGGCCGGTACGCCCAGCGCCCGAGCAAGAATAGCTGTGTGGGAAGTAGGCCCACCTCGGAGGGTACAGAGCCCAAGAATCTTGGTGCGATCGAACTGGATCGTGTCGGACGGCGTCAAATCTGCGGCAAACACAATTGCTGGCATGGTCATCGTTGGTGAATTATCTAAGCCTTGCAGGCAACGAAGCAATCGTTGGGCTACATCGCGAACATCGGCTGCTCGCGCTTGCAAGTAATCATCATCTAACCTCGATATGCTTTCGGCATAGTACTCGAAAGTATCCTGCACGGCGGCTTCAGCATTGATATGATCACTGCGGATCGCTTGCTCCAAGCCTGAGAGTAGTTCTGTGTCTTCCAGAAAGAGCTGATGCGCGGAAAAAATGGATGCTTCGGTTGCCCCCACCTTCGTATGGGCCTGAACTTCCAATTCCTGTAATTGTGTTTTCGCTTGAGCTATAGCGGCTTTGAGCCGTTGCCATTCAACTTCTGGGCTCGTGATAGTATTCCTGTTGACTGTAATCTGGGTAGGGCGATAAACCCAGACTGGGCCAATGGCGATACCTGTGGAAGCAGGCAATCCTTTGAATTGTCGCATCAATAGCCTTCCTTATCCAATGTAGCTTTTATCTTACATGGTGTCTTGCAAACGACGTAAGGAGAGAATAGTTTGCTTCTCATTCAGTGCTACGTCAGAATACCGTAATGGCTGTCCCTGCTGGACACTTCTGATGATTTTCGCTCCGGGGGCAAGCCCGATTGGCAAGAATGCTTCCTGTTTTGCGATTGCGGCTTTTTCGATCATTCCATAAACGGTGTAGCCTCCTAACCCATCAACCATTTCCCCTACTTTCAGGTCTCGTTTCGCGATGGCGATAGTCTCTGCGACAGGTGGACGAAGCGTGACAAGGGTAGATCGTTTGTCCAGGACCGCGTTAGCTATCGGGATGGGTGTCTCCAGGTTAGCAAGGTGGTACGGACGATATAGGGCCCAATAATGACCATGCCCATTCAAGTGAAGATAGCGCAAATCGGCGATAATCTTTGGTTGATCAGTTGTGATGATAACGAACACCCCTGGGGCTACACCCCCTACGGCATAGTCAACCACGCCTCTACTATGGTCAAAGATTCCACCATCTTTTTTCGGTACAAAAACTTTGGCCAGGTCTTCCACATTGCAACGGGGCCCGTAGCCACCACGTACTTCTGGGACGAAGCCGATCGCATTGCCAATTGCAGTCATCTCAACCATTGTTTTTGTTCCGTCGACAAACGATGCTAACATTTTGGGGCTCATGTGTTTCTCTTTTGCCTGTTCTGCCATTTTTGCGGGGGTTGCTGTACGGTCAAGTGGATTATTTTTCCCCTTTCCAACAGAAACAATGTCAAAACCGAGAACGTCAGCAAAATCAAAAAGCTCCTTAATCGCCCCCGGTTCATCTCCGGATGTGAGCGAATAGACAACGCCTTCTTGGGAAGCAAGTCGTCCTAGGTAATAACCTATGGTTGCATCGGTTTCAACATTCATGTTGATGACGTGCTTACCGGCTAGAATTGCCTCCCGGCAGACAGCGGCGCCTACTTCTGGAACACCGGTAGCCTCGACAATAACATCGAGATTTTTCAGTTCTGGAAGCAACGCACTATTTTGCGTGGCTATACGGCCTCCGTCAGCTATCAGTTCATCTCCTTTTCGGGCATCTCTTTCAAGGGAATGAACCAATTCGGCGTCGACACTCGCTTCTGCATATGCCTGAACGGAGCGCCCAGGTAGTACATCGGCTACCGCCACGACTTTCATGCCGTCCATTCTCTCCATTTGGCTTATTAGACCAGTCCCCATTTGGCCAGCCCCCACTAGGCCAACCCAGATCGGATGACCATTGGACGCTTCATATTCTTGTAAGCGTTCGCGCAATGTTTTCATGGTTGTTCTCCTACGATTGTTATGATTGTTCCTACCTCAATGGAAGGAATTGGGACCTTTTCCACACATACATCCCCTGGCATCTCCGGCTCAGTTTCACCACTGAATTTCACGACCAAGTGTCCCAATAATTCCAGGTTCTTATTGGCCACTGGACCAATAGCCAAAACTGTGGCACATTCACTTCCCACGCAAATAGAATCGCCGATAACCAATGACCCTTGAAATGTTCCGCCGTCATGGATGACGGCAAACTCTGCTAGTTCGTCTGGTGCAGATTGCCCGAACAAAACAAGGATGTTGTGATCTAAAAACTCGGACACGTAAGGGCCAATAGAAATGACTCGCATTGTGTATTTAATCACTGCTTTTCTCTCTTAATGGATTCATCATCGCTTGACATAAGTCTTTTACATGACCAGAATGACAGTTTCGAAAAAGCATGCAAAACAGATATTGATCATGACAGCCAGCGTTCCCAGCCAAGAAGCCTACAGGCGACCATATTTGGGCAAACCAAATACCTACCGTTAAACATTGTATCGACAATACAACCTCAGAATTGGTTGGTATACACTTTTCGGTAATGTAGTAAAGAGTTGCCCAAATCACAATGGATTTCAATCTTATGTTGGTGACAACAACGGGAGCTGTTTCGCCTTTCCGCTAAAGAGCCAGGGGGACTCCGTAGGGTGAGCATCGGCAGGCAATCATTCCAACAGATGCCTTAACCAATCTTTTCACCAAATCTTCAAACTGTCACTAGTCCTTTTCGCAGTAAAGATACAAGACGATTGTCCTCTTCTTTCGCGCGCTCAAACTGGGTGTTAGTCAACACCCTTGTCGTCAAAGTGTCAGGTAGATAGAAAACAGCTCGAGTCCCCTGGAAAAGTTAACGCACTACGGAGGCATAAAGGACATACAAATGGTTCGCAAAGAGAAATCTCTGAACCAGAACTTTCCCTATTTCTCTCTTCGTAGCTCTATGTTGAGATGTTTTTCACCAGGCTCGTGGTTCTGTTCTATTCACCGAAGAATAGTTTTGCCCAGAATCCCTTCTTCTTCTTGTGAGAAGTTGCTTCTTTGGCTGCTTCTTTCGCGCGGTCGACAACCTTCTTGGTCGCTTCTTTTTTCTTTTTTTGTACAGCTTTTTGCTTAGCAACACTTTGCTTGGCCATATTCTGAGAGGCTAATGGCTTTGTCGGAGCCGATACAGTGCTGTCATCAGCTAATTCGACATCATCCACTGTGACCCCTGAAACAAAGATATTAGGCTTGATAAATCTGAAAAGCGGACCTGAGGGGCTAGTAGAATAAACATCCACTGTAGGTACGCCTTTCATGGGGTACACACCAACACGTGCTGTACCCCCACAATCAATGACGGCAACAGCAATCTCATTAAAGCTTCGTTTAGACTTAAAACCATCGAACACCGTGCCGCCAGAGAGATCGGCGATTCGTTGCGCCACCGGATGGATGCCGCCCCCAGTAACGCAATAGATTAAATCTTTGCCTGGTTGTGGTTTGATAATCAAGGGACCACCCCAACCCCGTTGACCTGCCTTTATTCTGATTGCATGATATTGCTCTTCTGTAGACATAGCCATTTCTCC
>WFQT01000394.1 GCA_015486895.1 Anaerolineae bacterium | reverse complement strand
TTTTGCCTCAAATCGCCCAAAACGTCAACTCATCGCAAAACTCGAGTTATGAAGTGGTAGTTTCCACAAGGAGGCGCGATGTGAAGGGGGAATTCAGGATCGCAGTAGCAGCGTTGGTTGTGCCGGCAGTTTATGCGGGATCTCCTTTGGTTTACCTAGTACCTGCGCTCCTGGCTCACAACCTGGATTTGACGCTTCTCGCCAGGCATTATAAAATATCTTTAGTGGTAGCAACATCTCGGTAAGACATAGATAGCATAGCAGCCCGCCGAAGTTAAGCTGCTTCGGCGGGTTTTCATGTCTGTGGGACATTTCTCACCGTGCGCCTGGACATATACGGCTGGCAAAGGGTCTCCAAAGCAAGTGGTCAGAAACGAGAGACCCATGTAGTATGGGCATAGTGCCTGACAGTCCCCAAGCCGGTCAGATCTGGCACATAGGGCCCTCGACCAGCAGTCAGCTTTTCGTACTGAAACGAGTCGTAGAAGCGCATGCAAGTGTGGAACAGACCGAAGGTTGTGAAAAACGAAGCGTAGTCGGTTATGTCCACCCTTCGCCAATGACAATTTAGGGGCATACGTAGGCCGTGTATAGCCCATCGGTGATTGTGAATGCTACTGTCGAGGTGCAAAAATCCTCCCAAGCGAGGGTTTTTTCCGAAAGATTGAGGAAATGAACCATGCCCAATAAGCGTGTATCTGAACACTTACAGCGTTCCGTTATCATCTATTCCGCGCTGGCCATTCTTGTTATCGGCGTTGTCGTCGCTTTTGTGAGCATCACCCCCCTTTTTAACCACCTTAAAGAGGACACAGAGCAAGACCTCTCCTTTGCTGTCAAGAACAAGACCCTGGCAATTGACGAATACTTCGCGCGAGCTAAGGACGTCGCCTTACAGATCACCAGCAGAACCAGGATTCGTGATTACCTGGAAGCCTACAACAAAGGTCAGATCGGCCTGGACGAGTTGGTGAATTTCACCGCACCCAAACTTGTGGATGCCATGAGTCTTTCCGCGGAAGTAAAGGGTGTCTCCCGCCTCGACCAGGAAGGCAACCTTGTAGTTCAGGTGGGGACGCCGATTCCCAAGGAGTTCTGGCCTCTCCCAGGGAAAGCCTCCAAAGAGCCAATCGTTCATGATCCGATCGCCATAGGAGACAGGACCTACCTGGTTGTGGGTGCTCCTATCCTCAACGATCAATCGGTGCGGGTCGGAACCGATATCGTCCTGTTCGATCTGGGACGGCTACAAAAGATCGTCCAGGATTACACAGGGCTTGGCAAAACCGGAGAAACGCTCTTAGGATCCGTGCACGATCAGCGGGTTGAGCTGTTCTTCCCACTGCGGGGAAGCAACAAGGTCCCTCCCGGAGGGATTCCGCTTGACTCGCCTCTCGGGTTGGCCTTCGAAAAAGCGCTTCATCAAGAAGTTGGTATCTTGAAACCATCCGATTCTCCTGAGGTCATCGCCTATGGGCCGATTCATGGGAGCGATTGGGGTCTTCTTGTCAAGATGGACAAGGGAGAGCTTTATGCTCCTATCACCCAACAAGCCGTTGCTATCGGCGGCATCATCGTGATCTTGATATTGCTCGGCACCGTTGGCACAGCGCTGTTGCTTCGGCCTCTCACCGGGAAAATGGTTGGGCTGGAACGGGAGATCCAGGCTAAAGCGTTGGCTTTGAATGACGAACTGAACGAACGCAAGCGGGCGGAGAAGGCACTGCAAGAAACCGAAAAACGCTATCGCTCGGTTTTAGAGAATGCCCCGTTTAGCATGTGGATATGCGATGGTGAAGGGACAATCATCTTCGCCAACCAGGCGGCGCTTGACTTGTTCGGCGTGACCGATCCGAGCCAGATCATTGGCCGGTACAACATCTACCGTGACACTACCGAGGCAGAAAAGCCGCTACTAACCTACTTCGAACGCGCCTGGGCTGGCGAATTGGTTCACTACCACCAGAACCTGGACATGGTAATGGTCAAGTACCCCACCACGCGCCGGGAAACCTTGCATGTCTACTCCACACTGTTCGCCATCCCGGCCGGCGTCGGCCAGCGGCCCAATATCGTTGTGGTGCAGGAAGATATCACCGAACGAGTACGGGCCGAGGACGAACTGCGCCAGTATACCAAGCGCCTGGAGATCCTGCGCAAGATGGATCAAGGCATCTTAGGGGCTCAGTCGTCGGAGGCTCTTGCTCAGGCTGCCGTTGAAGGCATCCGGCAGTTGGTACCTTGCGCCTGGGCAAGCGTCGTGGAATTTGACTTCGAGACTGGCGAGGCTACCGTGCTTGCCGCGTGTGCCAACGATGAGACCAAGGTAAATACGGGAGTACATGTTTCGTTGGATGCTTTCGGAATCACGGAAGCCCTCCGGCAAGGCCAGGTTCAGATCGTGAAAGACACTCAAACCCTCTCCCAACCGTCACCAGCAGTTCGACTCCTGAAGGCCGAAGGAATACGCTCCTACATCAACGTTCCGCTCATCGTCCAGGATGAGCTGCTCGGGGTTCTTACCCTGGGATCAGAAGAACCGGGTGCCCTTATCAAAGAGCAGATCGAGATCGCGCGCGAGGTGGCCGACCAGCTGGCAATCGCAATCCAGCAGGCACGCTTGCATGAAGCGGTACAGCAACGTGTACGAGAGCTGGAGGCGATACACGAAGCCGGCCGACGCTTGCAAAAGCTATACAGTCCGGAGGCCCTGGCGCAGGAGATCATCGCCGTGCTAGAGCAGACACTCAATTATGAGTACGGGGCTGTGTTGCTGGTGGAGGAGGAAACCGGCAGGTTAGTTCCCTTCGCCCTAAGTAACCAGGGGCAAGGCCCTGCCTTCGTGGAAGCCGACAAGGCCTACGTGGCATCCCACGATATCCGGGTGGGGGTAGGGATTACCGGATGGGTGGCAAAGACCGGCCACAGTCTCCGTGTGGGGGACGTACGCCAGGACCCTCGCTACCACGGGATGCGCGAGGGGATACGCTCTGAACTCTGCGTGCCGTTGCGGGTTGGTGACCGGGTTATCGGGGTGGTGAACGTAGAAACGACCCGAAGCAACGCTTACACCGAAGCCGACGAGCGTGTATTGGAGACGGTGGCTGCACAAATCGCTATTGCTGTCCAAAATGCGCGCTTATTCAAGCGGGTCCAGCGCAATGCGGCTGAATTGGAACAGGAGGTGGCCAAGCGCACAGCGGAGCTGGCAATCGCGATGGAGAAAGCACAAGCTGCCGACCACCTGAAATCGGCTTTCCTGGCAACCATGTCCCATGAACTGCGTACCCCGCTTAACTCGATCCTTGGGTTCACCGGCATCCTTCTGCAAGGCCTGGCCGGTCCTCTGAACGCCGAACAGGCCAAACAACTGGGCATGGTGCGCAACAGCGCACGGCATCTGCTCGACTTGATCAACGACGTGCTGGACATTTCCAAGATTGAAGCAGGCCAGGTAAAGATTATCTCCAAGCCGTTCGACATGCGCGAGGCAGTCGAGAAAGTGGTGCAGACGGTGGCCCCTCTGGCTAAGGAGAAGAACCTTGCGCTCACCGTTGATATAGGGCCGGAGGTGGGCCAGATCACAAGCGACCGGCGGCGGGTGGAACAAATCCTCATCAACCTGCTCAACAACGCGATCAAATTCACCGACAAGGGAACAGTGCACATTTGGTGCCAGGTGAAGGACAATTGGCTTGTGACCCGGGTGGTAGATACCGGTATCGGGATCAGGCCGGAGGACATGGACAAGCTGTTCAAGGCGTTCCGGCAGATCGATACCGGCTTAACCCGCCAGTACGAGGGGACAGGGCTGGGCTTGTCCATCTGCAAGAAGCTTGTGGAGATGCTGGGTGGTGAGATCTGGGCCGAGAGCGGAGGACTAGGGAAGGGAAGCACTTTTACCTTCACATTGCCAATGGGGTAAAAAGTCATCGAGGGGAAAAGATGAAAGCTAAGATCCTTGCTATTGAGGACAACGAACAGAACCTTTACCTGGTGACCTTTATCCTGGAGAAGAACGGATACGAGGTCATCGAGGCAAGAGACGGGACAACGGGCGTGAAGCTGGCAATCCAGGAGAAACCCGATTTGATCATCATGGACATTCAGCTTCCAGACATTGACGGCTTAGAAGCGACAAGGAGGATAAGAACGTCGGAGGTGAATGGCGAAATCCCCATTGTTGCCTTGACTTCCTACGCCATGACCGGTGACAGGGAGAAGGCCCTGGCGGCAGGCTGCACCGGCTACATCGAGAAGCCGATCAACGCCGACACATTCATTGCCGAAATTGAGCGATACCTGT
>WFQT01000393.1 GCA_015486895.1 Anaerolineae bacterium | reverse complement strand
TTCTGACCGAATACGGTGAGTCAAAGGTTATCGGATCCATAGTGTATGCCTGGCCAGATTTCTTCCCTGACATTCAGGCGAAGATGGAATCCATCCTCACCGCTCACCCCGAGCCTGGTTCTGTTAACGCTGTATTTGCCACGTTCGACGGGGCAGCTGTCGCGGCATGCTCAGCAATACGCGCGGCAGGGCGCCAGGCCCAATTCACGGTGGTCGGAATTGATGGTGACCCACAAGCCTACGAAGAAATGTCCAAGCCGGACAGTCCTATGGTAGCTACAGTGGCGCAACAGCCTGCCTTAATGGCAGAGACACTTGTGAAACAAGTCTTTACGCTGTTGGAAGGTGGAAAAGTATCGTCTCATCACACGTACATTCCAGCAAAACTGGTCACCAAAGAAGCGCTGCCCGACAAGAACGAATGGCCGTATCCAGAAAACTTCACAAACTACGGCAAGGATACAACCCTTCCTTAAGGCCAACTACGACCAATGATGGCAAGGGGATCAAGCAAGATCCCTTTGCCGTTTATTCGGAGGATAAATGGCGATGTTTGTCACTGCAAGTACAATGAAACGCTTCATTCGGCACTACGGCACAGTGGTTGGTGCACTATTGATTTTGATTTTTTTTGCCTCAACATCCCCTTATTTTTTCACCGTCGGTAATTTTCTATTGATCTTTAAGCAGATGAGCATGCTGACTATTGTTTCCTTAGGATTTGCGTTTGTTATGGCTGCAGGTGGATTCGACATGTCAATTGGCTATGCTATGGGATTGGTCAGTGTGATTCTCGCGTCAATACTGAATACGACCTCCAGTTTGATAGTAGCTCTGGCTGCTGCATTGGGAATAGGGCTGGGCGTGGGGGTCATCAACGGGATACTGGTTGCCTACCTTCATCTCCCAGACTTCATCGCGACTTTTGCTGTAGGCTCAGTTACATTTGGTGCTAAAATGCTGTATAGTGGAGGGCACCCCATCTTTCTGCATAATGCTTCTCCCATCTTCCTTGCAATCGGGCAAGGATATGCAGGACCTATTCCCATGCCTGTAATCATCATGCTTGTCGTCCTTGCAATCGTCCTTGTAGTACTTCATCGCACCAAGTTCGGACGACATATCTATGCAATCGGGGGTAATCCGATGGCTGTGCTCTATGCTGGTATCAATGTACGACGCAACCGTTTTTACACCTTCCTTATCTCAGGATTATCTGTAGCAATCACATCGATTGTACTAACTTCGCGAATGGGATCTGGGCAACCGCAAGCCGGAGAAAACTTCCTTTTGGATGCAATCTCAGTATGTTTTCTCAGCACAACAATGTTCGGCGAGGGGGAGCCAACAGGGGGCGGTGTGTTTGTTGGTGCATTTATTATAACGATGCTGAACAATGGCCTCACAATGCTTAATGTACCATACCAGGTGCAATTCATAACAAAAGGGGTTGTTGTTATTCTTGCGGTGCTATTATCTGTGGTCTTGGGAAGAAAAATACACATAAAGCTATTATAAGTGTGTAAGGAGGGTGGCTTAATATGCAGGGTCATTTAGTAGTAGACGAAGACCATTGTACAGGATGCGGAAGCTGCATGTTAGCTTGTTCGCTAGAGAAAGAAGGTAAATTTTCGCTCTTCCTCTCCCGAATACAGGTAGCGAGAAATGAGGAAAAAGCGCAATTCACCCCTGCGGTGTGCATACAATGCTCAGAGGCTCCATGTATCACCGCATGCCCAGTTGAGGCATTGTCGCGTGATGAAACGACAGGAGCGATCAAGCTGAATAGAGCGTTGTGTACCGGCTGTCGCCAGTGCGTGACAGCCTGCCCTTACGGGGGCGTTCAGTTCGATCAGACGCGCGATATCCCCTTGATCTGTGATCTGTGCGGAGGAACACCCGCTTGCGTAGAAGCATGCCAACTCCCACACGCCATTACCTATGTTCAAGATGTAACTGGGGAGGCAACATGATGAACACAAGTTATCCAGGTCGTCTGTTGATAGTGGATCTTTCTTCAGGGACGATCCATAACGAGCACATTTCCCCTGAGAGGCTAACCTCCTTTCTGGGCGGAAGAGGCGTGGGAGTGAAATTGCTTTGGGACCTCGTCTCCGGCTCCACCGACCCACTAGGGAAGGAAAACGCCCTTCTCGTCATCCCAGGAGCTTTGAGCGGGACAAGCGCCCCCTGTTCTGGGCGCACCACCCTTCTCGCCAAGAGCCCTGCTACCGGACGGTATCTCAAGAGCAATATTGGTGGGTGGATCGGCGTGTCTCTCAAATTGGCGGGTATAGACGGGCTGGTATTTACAGGCAAGTCCGCGCAGCCTGTCTATCTGTCACTGAGCTCAAAAGGATGGCAGTTGCATCCTGCAGATGATCTCTGGGGACAGGGAGTGAGGCCTACGACGCGCGCGCTTAAGGAAAAACATGGCGCGGATGTAGAGGTCATGTGCATCGGTCCTGCTGGTGAACGCTTGGTGAAGTTCGCCTCGGTGATGACTAGCTATTACAACGCGGCCGCACGGGGAGGGATAGGTGCGGTCATGGGGTCCAAAAACCTAAAGGCAGTGGTAGTCGATGCTGCCATGGGGGAGCTAACAGTCGCCGATCCCAACGGGTTTGCCCGGGCAGTGAAGCGTGCAAGGGATCTCCTCTACAATGATTCTATCGCGGAAGATCTACACAAGTTCGGTACAGCAAGAGATGTTGATGCACTCAATGAACTGCGCATACTGCCGTCATACAACTTTCAGAAGAGTCATATCTCCGGAGAGGTAGGTAGAATTTCTGGCCGGGCGTGGCCTGATCTAGGTTATCTAAAAGGTATCGTTGGCTGCGCCGGCTGCATCTACTCCTGTCATCGGTTTACGCGTATCGACAGTGGCAAATATGCTGGCACGTACTCCGGTGGGCCAGAATACGAGACTGTAGCCTCTTTCGGTAGCGGATGTGGCCTATTGGATCCGGAGCCGGTGTTTGTCGCCAACTATCTGTGTAACGACCTCGGTTTGGACACAATATCCACGGGCAACGTGATCCAATGGGCAATGGAATCGGTACAACGAGGCGTACTATCGCGCACAGATTGCGATGGTATAGATCTCCAATTCGGCAACGGAGATGCAGTTATCGAAATGGTGAAGAACATCGCTTACCGACACGGCTTGGGAAACCTCCTGGCCGAAGGGGTAGCCCACGCCGCTGAGCAAATAGGGCAAGGTTCGCAGCGCTGGGCAATCCAGGCACGAGGATTGGAGCAGAGCCGCGTGGAAACACGCGGCGCTTATGCGTATGCCCTGGCGTTTGCGGTTAACCCGCGTGGACCGGACCACCTCCATTCCGAGTGTCTCGCTGAATTTGGCGGAACCAAGGAAGGAAGAGCGCTGGTGAAAAGAGTAGCAGGCGATGAAAGGTACGCTGTTCCAAACATTGAGGACAAACGTGCCGAAATCGTGCGCTGGCATGAGGATATCTACGCCGTAAGTGATGCCCTTGGTCTGTGCGCCTTCACTACGACGGCTGCCTACAGTTTGCAGGAAGAGCTGATCGCTGAGATCCTCAAGACAGCAACAAGTATTGATCTTGGTCCGGAGGAATTGCTTAAAGTGGGCCGGCGCATCATAACCCTCGAGCGGTGCTTCAACCTACGTGACGGACTATGTCCGGAAAGCGACGACATTCTTCCCTGGCGGATCATGCACGAACCACAGCCGGATCTACCCGGAGGTGGCGAGCCCATCACCCCGGAGCGATTGAAGCGAATGCTCTCCGAGTACTATCGTCTGCACGGCTGGGACACACATGGCTTCCCCACTACAACAACGTTGCAAGAACTGAACTTGACATTTGCTTCGCCTGAGTTATCAGATGCGTATGATAATTGTAAATAAGTATGATATAGAACATTGATCATTAATGATTATAAGGAGTATAGATGGCCGCAAAAAAACAAGTACTAGATCGCCTTTTGGCAAAAGGCGCGCTAGGAATCATCAGAGTGCGCACTGCTGCTGATCTTGTTCAAACAGTGAGTGCTTTGCATACTGGTGGTCTCTCCTGTGTGGAGATCACTATGACCACACCCGGTGCACTGCGAGCGATCGAGCAGGCAACCGACAAACTCGATGATGTGTTACTGGGAGCAGGGACAGTATTGGACGGACCAACCGCCCGCCAGGCGATACTCGCTGGTGCCCAGTTTCTCGTCACTCCTACAGTTGCCCCGGATGTGATCGAGATGGCCCATCGTTACGGAGTTATCGTTATTCCAGGAGCGATGACCCCTACCGAGATCCTCACTGCCTGGGAAACAGGAGCGGACATAGTGAAAGTCTTCCCGGCGAATATTCTCGGCCCTGGATATCTCAAAGCCGTTCATGGACCTTTGCCGCAAATTCCGCTCGCGCCAACAGGTGGAGTCACAGCTGCAAACGCGGGGGACTTCATTTCTGCTGGGGCAGCTTTGGTTTGTGCCGGTGGTTGGCTGGTGGATAAAAGAGCAGTGGCGGAGGGGCAGTATAAAGTTCTCACCGAACGGGCACGTAAACTGGTGGAAGCAGTGGAAAAGGCAAAAGCAGTAATGCCTAAGGAGCAATGATGAGACCAAGACTGCGCCTAATGATCCCAGGACCAATTGAAGTGGCCCCAGAGGTACTAGCAGTTATGGCCGAACCGTTGGTCGCTCATTATGGCGAGGATTGGACAGCTTTTTACAAAGAAACTACGGGGCTTTTACAGAAGATATTCAGGACTGAAGGCGATATATTCCTCCTTCCGGGATCGGGAAGTGCTGGGCTTGACGCCGCGCTTGGATCAACGCTCTTCCCCAATGGCAAGGTGCTAATTCCTCGCAATGGGTTCTTTGGTGAGCGGCTAGAATCAATAGCACGAAGTTATACTGCTAATGTCAAAACGGTTGACTTCCCTGCCGGTCAAGCAGTAGATCCTGTTGAGGTCGGAGAAGTTCTCCAAAGTGGGGATTTTGATGCTTTGGCATGCGTACATTGTGAGACTTCAACCGGCGTACTCAACCCCATTCAGCAATTGGCTACAATGTGTCGTTCTCAAGGGGTTCTTTTCATAGTGGATGCTGTTTCTTCTCTAGCTATCGAACCACTGGAGATGGATGCCTGGGGAATCGACATATGCATCTCCGCCTCGCAAAAGGGGCTGGAAGCCCCTCCGGGATTGGGAGTTGTTGCTGTGGGGAAGGGAGGATGGGATGCTATCGATCGTAGAAGAAGCCCAGGATGGTATTTGAACCTTAAAGTATGGCGTGAGTACGCCGATAAGTGGGGCGATTGGCATCCTTATCCGGTAACGCAGCCAGTAAACAATATTAAAGCACTTCGATTAGGCATGGAACGCGTTTTGGAGGAAGGTCTTGATAAACGGTTTGAACGGCATCAGAAGATTGCACAGAAGTTACGACGTGGACTTGCGGAAATCGGCTTCACACCCTATGTACCCGACGAGATTGCTTCCCACGGAGTTACATCGGTATTAGGGGGAGACATAGACATCGACCAACTGCTCAGGTACGTTAGGGAACAGGAGAGAATCTTACTTGCTGGGAGCCTAGGAGAGCTTAAAGGTAAGGTGTTCCGAGTCGGAAATATGGGACTAGAAGCTACTGATGAAGCTATTGAGTCTGTGTTAGCTGCCTTGCGAAACGGCTTACAAAACGCAAGAACACCCTGAGGAGGAAGATCGATGGCGTACGACCTAGTGACGTTTGGTGAAACGATGATCCGGCTCTCGCCGCCCGAGCATAATAGGCTGGAGCAGGCCGAGCAGTTTTATGTCCATGCAGGCGGTTCGGAGCTTAATACGGTTGTGGCCGCCCAACGCCTTGGCCTGCAAACAGCCTATGTCACTCGCCTGACGAGGAACGCTTTGGGGCGCATGATCGAGAACAAGGCGCGCGAACATGGGGTGGATAGTTCGCATATCGTTTGGACCAATGAGGATCGTATTGGCCTGTACTTTGTCGAGTTCGGCGCATCGCCCCGCGCCAATTCTGTTCTATACGACCGCAAAGACTCGGCAATCGCTAACATCAAGCCAGGAGAGGTCGATTGGGAGACTGTGCTCTCGGGAGCGAGGATCTTCCATACGTCGGGGATAACTCCTGCGCTCTCTCCGTCAGCCGCAGAAGCAACGCTCGAAGCGGTGAAGGCGGCAAAGAAGATGGCTCTCAAGGTATCAATCGATCTGAACTATCGGGCACGCCTGTGGTCGCAGGAAAGGGCACGCGAGGTGATGACAGAGCTGATGAAATACACGGATATCCTTATCACGACCGAGGAGGAC
>WFQT01000392.1 GCA_015486895.1 Anaerolineae bacterium | reverse complement strand
CCTTTTCTCTTTCCCACTGTCTATAGTTAAGGATAGAGAATATAGGCATGGGGGGAGTGAACAGTATGAAACGTCGTTTACAATGGAGTCTAAATCTCCTCCTCGCGTTAGCTTTAATAGTTCCTCTGAGGGCGGCGGCACACCCGCAAAGGGGATTCGCCGCGCCGGAAAGATGGCCGCTCAGTTCGCTGACAGCGTGGGGGACGATTTTTCGCAATGACGTCACGCCGTTAGGGGAAGCGGGTGGAGTTTCTACACCCACCGCCGAGGAATTGCTGGCAAAAGAGTGGGATTTGATCTATCGTACGAACTTAACACGTCGTGATGCTGGCTTGCCGCCACTGAAGTTCAACCCACAATTGAGACAAGCGGCGTTAGGGCATAGTCAGGACATGGCAGATCATGATTTCTTCAGCCATACCGGCTCGGATGGTAGTACATTAGCAGAGCGCGTTAATCGGGCCGGTTATACTGGCTGGCAGTTAGCCGGGGAAAATATCGCCGCCGGGTTCAGTGAGCCCTGGGCGGTGCTCTACAGTTGGATGCAAAGCGACCACCGGCTGAATATCTTGAGCCAATACTTCAACGAGATCGGCATTGGCCTGGTTTACGACGCGGGGGACACATTCGGGCCGTATTATTACTACTGGACGCAAGACTTCGGCATGCGTAATACGTTTCGCCCAGTGATCATCAACAATGAAGCTTATAGCACTAATAGCTCGCAAGTGTCGCTTTATATTTACGGCAGTGGCTGGGCTGAAGCAATGGAGGTTTCCAATGACCCTGATTTCAGCGGGTCTAACTGGCAACCTTACCAAACGGAAATGTCTTGGAATCTGTTACCCGGGAACGGCGTGCGCACCGTTTATGTCCGCTTACGTCAAGGTAGTAGCATTGTTACCGTGCACGATGACATCTTAGTGGAGGGCGTCCCTCCGGCACCCACCTGGACGCCGACACCTGTTCCGACGCCTACCTGGACGCCGACACCGCGGCCCACACCCACGCCGACAGCCACAGCAACGCCAACACCAGTGCAAAGCGGCGGCGAGGTGGTGACTTTCAGCACGAATGGCGGCACCTATTACACGCGTCACAGTGACTTGTTAATACACTTGCTGCCGCCTTCTGGCGCCTCGTATGCTCAACTAAGCGATCGTCAGGATTTCACCGGGGTGAAATGGACGCCAGTCGGGCAGGATATTCCCTGGCATGTGGAGAGCACCCACAGCGTAGCCATCACTCTTTACAGCCGCTATTGGCTAAGTAGCAGTGAGAGCATCTCGCCAATATACGAAATGGTCATTGGGTACGATGTGCGACCGCCATGGGGTGCTTTGCTCTCAGATGAAAGCGACCCAACAGGAAAGCGGTTGTTGCTTCCTGCCCAGGATGACTTGTCCGGGGTAGAGAGCATGCAAGTGGGCCCGCTTTCAGAACTGGATAAGATGCCATGGGTACCTTACGCAGCGGTGTATAATGTCAATCAGGGCCCGACCTCACAATATGCTGTGCGTTACCGGGACCGGGCTGGTAATGTCAGTGGCACCGTGAAATTAGATAGCGTGGCATTGATGGTGCGGGCGTTCATTCCCTGGGCACTATACTAATCCTCCATGGGAGGGCAAGGCAGTCGAGAAGATGCCGGAGGGGCAAAAGGATTACAGATAAGACAAGAAAAGGGATGGCGGCTCGCCACCCCTTTTCCCACCCTCCTTGAGTTTTAGGCTAAAGCAATGCTTTGCTTTCAATGACACTCTGCACGTAGGCAAGGAACTCGTCCGCGGTAAGTTCTTCTTTCTGCGATCCGTCTCGCAAGCGGATGGAAAGGGTGCCATTCTCAACCTCTCTGTCACCCAAGACAACCATATAAGGTATTTTTTGCATCTGAGCGTCACGAATTTTGGCGTTCATCCGGTCGGAGCGGTCATCCACTTCTACTCGCAGTCGGGCAGCTTTTAGCTTATCGGCCAGCTTCCAGGCCGCGTCGTTGTGTCGGTCGGCAATGGGAATCACTTTCACCTGCAACGGCGCCAACCAAACAGGGAACGCCCCGCCGTAATGCTCGATGAGCACACCGAAGAAACGCTCCATGGAACCCAGCAGCGCCCGGTGGATCATGTAGGGGCGGTGTTCTCGACCGTCTTCGCCGATATAAGTCATGTCGAACCTCTCCGGGAGGTTAAAGTCAAACTGAATCGTGCTGAGCTGCCAGCTCCGGCCTAACGCGTCCTTGATCTTCAGATCGATCTTGGGGCCGTAGAAAGCTCCACCGCCGGCATCGATTTTGTAAGGGATCTCTGCCCGGCGCAGGGATGCCTCCAATGCCGCCTCAGCATCCCGCCAGCGGCTTACCTCACCTACAGCTTTCTCCGGCCTGGTGCTGAGATAAGCCTCGAACTCTTCAAAACCAAAGCTACGCAAAATAAAGAGGCTGAATTGCAAAACCTTGTCAATTTCGTCCGGCATCTGGTCCGGCCGGCAGAAAATGTGGGCGTCATCCTGCGTGAAACCGCGCACTCGCATTAGACCATGCAGCACGCCCCCTCGTTCATAACGATAAACAGTGCCCCACTCGGCGTAGCGCATTGGCAACTCCCGATAGCTGCGCCGCCGGCTTTTATAAATCAGGATGTGAAACGGGCAATTCATTGGCTTGATGTAGTATTCCTGGCCATCGATGTCAAGAGGAGAGTACATGCTCTCCCTGTAGAAATCTAAGTGGCCGCTAGTCTCCCACAGCCACGCCCGGCCAATGTGGGGTGTGTAGACAAACTCATAGCCTCCTTTTTCGTGCTCTTCCCGGCAGAAATCCTCGACGACTTTGCGAACATGACCGCCGTTGGGATGCCAGAGCACCAGACCACCTCCTAACTGGGGATTAGTACTGAACAGATCTAGCTCTTTCCCCAGGCGACGGTGATCCCGTTGTTTCACCTCTTCCAGCCATTTCAAGTGGGTTTGTAGCTCTTTCTTGTTCAACCAGGCTGTGCCGTAAATGCGTTGTAACATAGGACGGTGCTCATCACCGCGCCAATAAGCGCCAGCGGTATTCAGCAACTTGAATGCATCGGCGGGGATTTGCCCTGTATGTTCTACGTGAGGTCCCCGGCAAAGGTCTTCAAACGTGTCCTGCCGATAAGTGGAAAGCACCGGCTTATCCGTGACCTCGCCGTACTCGTCGGTGCCATGCTTAATAATGTCGTCGATCAGTTCCAGCTTGTACGGCTGATCGTGGAAAAGCTCGCGCGCTGCCTCCGGAGTGACCTCCCGGCGTACGAATTTGTGCCTTCCGGCGATAATTTGCCGCATACGCTTCTCGATTTTCTCCAAATCTTCCGGCGTTAGTGGCCGGGGCAAATCGAAATCATAGTAAAAGCCGGTGTCAATGGGCGGGCCGATAGCAATTTTCCCTTCTGGAAAAATCTCCAAAACGGCTTCAGCCATGATGTGGGCTAAACTGTGCCTGATGCGGTATAACTTCTCTTCCTTTTCCTTCTTGCTTAACTTAGCCATCCGTAACCTCCTTGCTGCAATAAAAAACTCCCCGCCCATCATGGGGCGAGGAGTGATTTCACGCGGTTCCACCCATTTTCGGCGAATATCGCTTGTGGAGATATTCGCTCTCATTCAGCCTGTAACGGGGCCGGCCGGGACAGGATAATAGCTCTGGCGTTCCCCTGTCCGCTCCTGGATGGTTTTCGCCATCTGCAGATGAGGTGACTTCCAGCCGTGGTCACCTTCTCTGGCATCGTGCAGGGATGGTTACTCGTTCCAGTCGACGCTTTAACTTCTAAACTGAAATCTGGCGAAATGATAATTTTGGCTCAACCTACCTGTTTTTGCCACGTATCAACACCGATTTCCCTTTGCTTCGCAACCTAAATCTGTGAAATTCTGTATTTTTATGTGGCTAAAATAAAAATGCCAAACTCCAGCTTCTTAATTGTGTTCTCATTATAACGATTGTGGTAATTATGTCAAGTCCCATGAGGGCCAGATGGCGACACATTCCCAGTTTCGGAAATTAGAGTTGCCATCCTGCTTATGTTGGCGAGATGCGTTGCCTGTACAGGCGTTTTTGGAATGACAGATGGTGGCCGGCCCCAGGACACCACCGCGTCATTGAATTCAGATGCAGGGGCGAGGGCAGGTTGGATTGTCAATCCGACCTACATTTAAGCGCTTATTGAAGGGGCACGAAAGTCTTTCCACATCGGGTCCCCAAAATAGGGGCCCATCACCCATAATATAGAAAGGAGGAGAAGAGAGATTTACGCAATCTCAATATTAAGTATAATAGCAAGTAGAGCATTTTGCTTGATGATTACCTGACGCTTACCCTACGATTCATAGTCATTTAGTACTATAAGAGGGCATCAGGAGCCTGGCCGGTGGACACCGTTTCACCGATCAGGGAATTCCCCCAGGAGGAACGATGATGAAATTGTTACTTTTAGACCAGAAAACGCTACAACAACTCCTGCCCACGGACGCTGTTATTGAAGCAGTAGGGCAGGCGTACAGTCAGCTCAGCCAGGGCCACGCAACCTTGCCGCAGCGGCTGAACATCGCGCTAGCGGGGGGCGATTTGCTGGCTATGCCAGGCTCTTTAGACGATAGTAATGCCTTAGCCGTAAAGCTTGTCTCCGTTTTCAGCGGCAATGCCCGCTACAATTTGCCCACCATCCACGCTTTAGTTGTCCTACTAGAGACAGAGAGCGGCCGGCCGTTAGCAGTCATGGAAGGCAGCTACCTGACGGCAGTGCGTACCGGCGCCGCCAGCGGCGTTGCCAGCCGCTATTTGGCCCGGCCAGAAGCGGCCATTTTCGCTCTTTTCGGCGCCGGAGGACAGGCGGAGCAGCAAATCCGCAGCGTGCTAACCACCCGGCCCATCCGCGAAGTGCACATTTTTGATTCCCAGACGCAGAGAGCAGAACAATTAGCACAGAAAATGACGGCAGCCCTCCCAAACGTGCGCTTCACCGTCTCGGCCACGCCGGCCCAAGCCATTGCCGACGCTGATATCATTACCACGGTAACCACCTCCCGGCAGCCGGTCTTCCCCGCCGAGGCAGTCAAGCC
>WFQT01000391.1 GCA_015486895.1 Anaerolineae bacterium | reverse complement strand
CCCCTGCTGACCAAATGATACAGATCCGGCGAGCTGTAGAACGCTTGCAACAAGCTGGAATCCCTTTCTCTGGCTTTCGGGCACCCTATCTACGCTGGAACGACGGTACAATGATGGCGCTGCGAGCCCATGGTTTTCGCTATGATAGTTCTCTGGCTCTGTATTGGGATGTACTGGACACGCCGGTAGCGCGGCAAGACGCTGATAGTTGGCGTTTGCTTCTTGACTTTTACCGTCCCCTGGATGCTGCTTTATACCCTGCTTTCCCGTTTGAGGAGAAAGGTTTGTTGCGTTTGCCGGTGAGCTTGCCGGATGACGAGATGCTTTTGGAACGCGCAAAGTTGCCGGATGGGAAGGCATTGGCGGAACCATGGCTGCGCATTCTCGATCAGACTTATCGGCAAGGAGGACTTTTCGTGCTCCAATTGCACCCAGAGCGCTTTCCGGACGCGATGAGGGCGTTACAGGGTTTACTGACGGAGGCGCGACGACGACAACCACCTGTCTGGCTGGCTACCCTCGCTGAAATAACAACCTGGTGGGTGCAAAGGCAGCGGGTAACTTTCCGACTACAGGCACTACAAGATGGCTGGCAGGTAACCGTGGAGGCTCCTGCGGAAGTTACCGTTTTAGGCCGTCATGTGGTCATGGATGAACCGCAGCAACACTGGGCTGATGGTTGGCAGATTGCACCGCCTCGATCTTTCCATCTCCAGGGAGGGATGCGCCCGACCATTGGCTTGAGTGAAAGCGCTTCGCCGGCACTGGCAGCCTTTTTGCACCAGATGGGCTTCTGGACGGAAAAAGCAATGCCGGAACATCGCCTGGTTTTGGAGCAGACAACTTTTGCGCCGGAAGATGCGTTCCCTTTGCTCCGGCGGCTGGTATCAGCGGATGTGCCTCTGTTACGATTCAATCCCTGGCCGCGGTTGTACCGCTCGGCACTGGCGATAACGGGGGACCTGGATAGCTTCACTTGGTGGGATTACCTGGATCGTTTGTGGGTGGGTGGGGACGATGGCTGACTGGCAGGTGGTGACGAGTTTGCCAGAGCGGCTATGGCAGGCGTATGTCGATAGGCACCCGGCCGGGAATGTGTATCATACGCCGACCATGTCCCAGGTGTACGCGGCGACGAAAGGGTATCATCAGCATCTCTTTGCGGCTTTGGACGAGCGGGGGGAAATTGGGGCGCTGCTCCCCATCACGGAAATTACGCTTTTCGAGGGGCCATTGCGCCTTTTGACCACCAGGGCGGTGGCTTATGGTGGGTTCTTGGCCGACAGGGGAGGTCGCGGCCGTGAGGCTTTGGCTGCTCTGTTGGATGATTACCGGCGCCGGTTAGGGCAGCGGCTGTTGTTTACCGAGTTCCGACACCAGGTGGATATTGCTCCTTGGCGAGAGGTATTAGAGGCTGCTGGTTATAGCTGGGAACCACATTTGAATTTCCTGATACCGTTGGGGCAGCCGCCGGAGGCCATTTGGGGACGATTGAACCGTACGGCACGCAAAAACGTCCGCCGGGGCGAAACGCGGTTGCAATTGCAGCCATTGGAGGACCGTGATGCTCTGATGGATGCTTATAGGCTGGTCGTGCGTGTTTATGCCGATGCCCGGGTGCCGGTAGCGGATATTTCTCTTTTCCGGAGTGCCTTTGACATCTTGGTAGAGGCTGACATGCTGCGGGGCTGGCAAGCTATCTCGCCAGACGGCACGCCGGCTGGGGTGCGCCTGGTGCTGCTTTACAAAGGCGTGATTTTGGACTGGTATGCTGGTGCTTTGCGTTCCGCCCGGAGTGCTCGCCCTAATGATTTTCTGGTCTGGCAGGTGTTGCGCTGGGGAGCGGAGCATGGTTACCGGTTGTTTGACTTCGGCGGCGCCGGTCATCCGGATATTCCTTATGGCGTGAGGGATTTCAAGGCGAAGTTTGGGGGGGAACTGGTCAATTTTGGCCGCAGCCGTTTGCTTCATCATCCTTTCTGGCTTAAGATAAGCGAGTCCGCCTACAGTTTTTGGCGACGATATGGCCGGGGATAGAAGGAGATCATTGCATTGTACGTGAAGAATAGCGAACCTTTATCCTGGCAGCAGCGGTGGGGAAGTTGGCGTAAGCGAATTTTGAAGAGCCTTGCCGCCTGGGCCCCCGGATATCACTTGCGGCGTTATCTATTTCGTGCTTGTGGCTTTCAGATTGGTGAAGATGTTTACATTGGTGAAGGGCTCATCGTTGCCGAGATTTTGGAGGATTTCAGCGAGAAGCTGGTGGTAGGTGATCGGGTTGCTATTGCGCCGCGCTGTACCTTGGTTACTTCTTCCGACGCCAATTTTTCTCGACTGACGGAAGTGATTCCCCCGCAAGAAGGCAAAATTGTGCTGGCTAACGACGCTTGGTTGGGTGCCGGAGTGACGATTTTGCCGGGTGTGACAGTGGGAGAGGGTGCTATTGTCGGTGCCGGTGCCGTGGTGACTCGTGATGTGCCACCTTACACGGTAGTGACGGGGATCCCGGCCCGGGTTACGGGTTACATTCCCGGCCATGAACCGGCTGTGGACCCAGATGTTCCTTTTGTTCACTCCTCCGCGGTCGTTTCTCCTGCGGCGCAAGTCGGGAAGCGGACGAAAATCTGGCAGGATTGCCAGGTTCGGGAGGGGGCGTCCATAGGCGATGAAGTTATTTTGGGCAAAGGAGTTTATGTGGACGCCGGGGTGAAGATCGGTAATCGGGTGAAAATCCAGAACTACGTTTCTGTTTATCACGGTGTGACGATTGAGGATGGCGTTTTCGTGGGGCCGCATGTTTGTTTTACAAACGACTTGCGCCCGCGTGCTATTAACCCGGATGGAACGTTGCAAGAGGCGATAGACTGGACGGTGATACCGACATTGGTGCGTCGCGGTGCTTCCTTGGGTGCCAATAGCACGATTGTCGCCGGGATCACGATTGGTGCGTTTGCCATGGTGGGAGCGGGCGCGGTAGTGACCAGGGATGTGCCTCATCATGGCTTGGTGGTAGGCAATCCTGCCCGGCTGATCGGCTATGTTTGTGAGTGTGGTGAGCGTTTGCAGGTGATGGCGGATGGACAACATGGCTATTGTCCCCGTTGCCAGCGAGAGATTGACCTGACGCCGTGATCGCAAGAGATTTGGGGCGAGTTGTAGTGCTCGCCCGGTTAAATTCGGTCCGCCTTGGCGGACTTGGTTGGCTTGTAGCGGCGACTTTTTGTAAAATTCCGGCATGGTTCATTTCGAATCGAAACGATCTTGACAAATAGGGCCGGAAAGAAAGCCACAGAATAACACGGAAAGGCACAGAAAAGGCTAAAGACAAAAATTTCCGTGTAATTTTGTGTGGCCTAATCAGCAGCGATGTCTCAGCAGATTTGTCAAGATGGGAAATAGCTTTCTTGAACCATGCCAAAATTCCGGATCGTTGTAACATAAGCCGACGATTGAAATTGCGACAAGAATTACGAAACCCGCCTGTGCAGGTTGGGATCCAGTCGCCGGGGGCTACTTTGTAGGCGTTGCTGGGACCTCCAGTCGCCGGGGGACGGTGAACAGGATTGTAGCAATAACTTGTAAAAGTGCGATTAGTCGTCAGGTACAGGGGGGCTGAGCAGTTACAGAGTATGATTGTTGGCTGCGAGGATTATTATAGACCTTCTCCCCGCTGGCCATAAAGAAAGAGCGCTATATCTTTTAGAGGGCAAGGTAGAATTTATGATTAGAGCAGCAGTTATCGGCGTGGGATCTATGGGAAGGAATCACGCGCGGGTGTACGCGAATATGGCCGGAGTACAACTTGTTGCCGTTGCCGATATGAAGGACGCCAAGGCCAAGCACATTGCATCGACTTACGGTGTGCGTTCTTACCTGGACTATCGGGAGATGTTGGCGCAGGAACAGTTGGATGTAGTCAGTGTGGCAGTTCCCACACGTGACCACGCCTCGGTCGCTCGTGGAGTCATTGAGCAGGGTTTGCATTGCTTTATTGAGAAGCCTATCGCGCTGACGGTAGAGGAAGGCCGCCGCATTGTCCGAGCGGCTAACGAAAGCGGTGTCAAGCTTGGCGTGGGCCATATTGAGCGCTACAATCCGGCTGTGGTGGAGTTGAAGCACCGGCTGGCGGCAGGGCAGTTGGGTCGGGTGTTTCAGATTTACGCGCACCGGGTGGGGCCATCTCCCGGCCGCATCGAGGATGTTGGAGTTGTTTTTGACTTGGCGACCCACGAGCTCAATGTCATGGAGCACTTGATCGGTTCACCGATTATCACAATGTATGCCGAGACAGAGCGGGAGATTCACGAGTATCACGAAGATTTGCTCTCAGCGTTGCTGAAGTTCGAGGATGGAACGGTTGGCGGTCTGGATATTAATTGGCTGACGCCAAAGAAGACGCGAGAGTTGAGCGTTATTGGCGAGCGGGGCATGTTTCTGCTCAACTACCTGACGCAAGAGTTGTATTTTGTGGAGAACAATTATACCAATGGACAGTGGGAGGGGTTGGTTGCCCTGATGGGGGTTAGCGAAGGGCAGCGGGTGAAATATGAAATCCGGCGCCAGGAACCGCTGTCATTGGAATTGCAGGCGTTTGTGCATGCCGTTCAGGAAGACCGGCCGCCATTGGTAAGTGGTGAGGAGGCATTGCGGGCAGTATATTTGGCCAGCAAGTTAGTTCTTTCGGGAAAAGAAGAGCGTATTATCCGTTTGGATAAGGAGGGCAACGGGGACCGGGTGCCGTTTTCGACTTGCTTCGCCCAGGTTTAGTGAGTGTCCAGAAATAATCTTCCGTTAGAAGTTCTACTTCTCGCAGAAGTTGGACTTCTAAACAGGGATATTCCCAGTCTTGTCACTTGGTGAAAAGGGGCTATTATGCCGTATCTTTTTGGTCCTGGCCGGTTTGTATCTTTCGAGGTGAGTGGGGGAGTCGAGGAAAACTACCCCCAACTGGCGGCGTGATTTTTGTGTCTGTAAACAATTCGTTGGAGTTAGAACATGTCAGAAGGTGTATATTTTGTTTTGGCGGCGTTGTTAGGGTATTTGTTGGGGTCAATTCCTCCGGGGTACTTGATTGGTCGCCTGTTTGGTGTTGATGTGCGCAAGCATGGCAGCGGGCGTACCGGTGGTACGAATGTTTGGCGGTCGGCTGGTTTGACGGCGGCGATATTAACGGTCCTATCTGATGGGCTAAAGGGCATTGTAGTGGTGCTGATCGCCCGGTATTTCTTAGGCGGTGACTGGGCTGCCGCGTTGGCGGGTGCTATGGCGGTGCTTGGTCATAACTGGTCCTGTTTCTTAAATTTCCACGGCGGTGCCGGGGGTATTACTGGTGGGGCGGTGATTTTGGCCCTTGATTGGCGCTTGGGGTTGATAGTAGCGCTACTCGCAATTTTATTGCTTTATCTGACACATTATGCTTCTGTTGGCACGCTGACAGTAGGCTTGGGCAGTTTCCTGTTAGCCTTGTTTGGTTATCTTGCCGGGGTTTCCTGGGACATATTGCCTAACGTGGTGTATGGTTTTTTGGCATCCACCTGGATTGTGATTAGCCTTTTGCCTAACATCCGGCGACTTATCCAGGGCAACGAGCGGCGTATTACTTTGTGGTGATGTGTGAAGGGCCGCTTGCTGCCGGTGTGTATTCAAACCTCTGGTTTTTCTCCGAACTGAGAATGCCACGGGATAACGGAATATCTGTGGGTTTCCTCTGCCGCCGGTCTGGCTTGATTTGTTGTTTATGGGGGTATAGCTGGTGGGAGAAAGTGCGTGCCCTCCGGCAGCATCGCTCGGAGAGCATGAAAGGTTGATTTATGTCCTGAAGATTTTTTCGCTAGAGTCCGGTTGTTAAGGATGTTTCTCACATACCGAGGATAGCTTTGGCAATTTCTAGATAGATGAAAAGGCCGGTGGCGTCTACTAACGTGCTCATGAACGGCCCGGAGACGATGGCTGGATCGATATGTAGTTTGGCTGCCAATAGCGGCAGAAATGAGCCGACGGTGTTGGCCCAAAGCACCACTATGGTCAGTGCGATGGCCACGGCGATAGCGATGTCGTAACCAGTGCCCCACATTAGAGCGCGGATAAAGCCTATAGTACCCATGGCAAGGCCTAGTAAAATACCGGTGCGCATTTCGTGCCAGAGGATCCTTAGAGCGTCGCCTAAATCAGTGTCACCGATGGCCAGGGAGCGGATGATTGTGGCTGTAGTCTGCGAGCCGGCATTACCGCCGGTGCCGATGAGTAATGGGATAAAGAAAGAAAGCGCTACTACTGCAGCAAGTTCTCGCTCGAAGTGACGGAGCACGGTACCGGTAAACATTTCTGTGATAAAGAGGAGCAGTAGCCAGCCAATGCGCTTTTGTGCCACGTATAAGACCGATGTGTCCAGGTATGGTTTGTCTAACGGCTCTGAACCGCCAATGCGTTGAATGTCCTCTGTGGCCTCTTCTTCCAGTACATCTACCAGGTCATCATGGGTAATAATGCCTAATAGGTGCTCATCTTTGTCTAACACTGGTAGGGCTACCAGGTCATAGCGGGCCATCAAGCGGGCGCTTTCTTCCTGATCTGTATCGGCTGTTACATAGATAACATCGGGATCCATGATGTCAGCAATGCGAGCTTGGGGATCAGAAGTGATTAGTTTATAAAGGCTGAGGATGCCTACTAAACGCCCTTCCCCATCTACAACGAAGAAATGGGAGAGGGTTTCCTCAATTTCCGGTTCTGGTCCCCAAGTACGGATTGCTGTTAAAGCTTCAGCAATGGTCATGCGGCGGCGCAAAGCTAAGAACTCACTGGTCATCACGCCGCCGGCGCTCTCGTCCGGATGCACGAGCAATGGTCTTACCTCGTTTGGGTCCGTTAAGGAGGAGAGGATTGTTTTCGCCCGCTCCGGAGGCAGTTCTCGCAGCAGATCCGCTGCTTCGTCCGGTTCCATTTCGTCTACGATCCGGGTTAGCGCTGCGTCGCTGAGGGACTCGACTAAGCCGGCTGCTTCTTCGTCGTGAAGTTCTTCTAAGATGTCTGCTGAGTCTTCTACATCTAGTTCGGGTAGGAGCTCTATTTGCTGTCGGTCGCTTAGCTCAGAGAAAACTTCTGCTTGGTCGGCCGGTCGTAGCTCTTCTATGATGCGGGTAGCCTCTTCAACGTCGCCGGCCTGGAGAGCCTCTCTAATTCTGTCGACGATATTGTCTATGTCGATGCCAAAGATCCGCTCCATGGTTGTCTCCTTTTCTAGGGCGTGTTGGAGGGGTTTATGCTTCCTTGTCGGCTTTTCCTTCCATTCTTTGCAGTTTGGCTTCTAACCGTTGCTGACGCGATGTGAGTGTTAAATCGCCACGGGTTCGCTCCAGAATGCTGCGGAGGACGTCTGTTTGCCGGCGCAAGCCGCGGGTGAGTGCATCGGGATAGTCCACAATGACCAGCGTGGCGTAGATGTTATCCATCCAGGTTAAAAGTTGCTCTCCTTGCTCCAGTTGGTCGTGGCGAATTAGGTCTAAAATGTAGCGGCGCAATTCATTGGCGGCTTCGGCAAGGCCTAACAAGTAAACATTGCCGGGGACATGTAGTTCTTCCGGCGAAGGCAATTGCTCGTCAACGACAATCGCCAGTAAGGTGTTTGCTTCTACCGTTTCCTTTAGCGCATCCAAGGCGTAGCCGGTGTATAGCAGGTCGGGATGGGGGCTCAGCGGCTTTTGCATTTCTCGGCTCATGCGCTGCACCTCAGTTAACATTTGCCGCGCTTCTTGGAATTCGTGGCGGTGGATGGCCCGGATGCTCAATGAGCATTGCCGGATGAGTGCTCGTGAGAGTTTTAATGTTTGCTCACGGACGTTGTACTTGGTTTCAAACTCAGCTAAGATTTGGTTAGTGATCTTCTCTAAATCGGTCAACGGATTCCTCCAGACAATAAGATTTAGGTGTGTTTGGCATGGTTCTTTTCGAATTGAAACAATCTTGACAAATAGGGCCAGAAAGAAGGCTACAGAATAACACGGAAAGGCACAGAAAAGACTGAAGAGAAGGATTTTCAGTGTGATTCTGTATCATTCTGTGGCTTAGTTAGCCGCGATGTCTCAGTAAATTTGTCAAGATGGGAAATAGCTCTTTCGAACCATGCCGTGTGTTTCATTCCGGCTGGAGCGGCGTGCTTTCCCCACGGACACATGCTTATGTGCACATTTCGTTAGTTTGTTTTCAATACATCCTTTGCTTTCTCTTTCCCGGCGCGCACTACACAGGCTTTTGGCTTATATGCTATTAGGACCCTGTGCTGTGAGGAGCAATTCTGCTTTGTTACGGCGACATGGTGCTGTTGGTGATGGGTGTCGGCCACGGAGTAGGCGTCGGCCAGGGTTGTGGCGTTGGTGTAGGCGCTGACCAGTTACCGTTCCAGAGTAGAGGTAAATAGGAAAAACTGTCTGCTGGCGTTGCTACCTGGCAAGCGATGATGGCAATGTCGTCCACGTAAAAGGCCGTCTTGCCCCCGATGCCGTCGTTGTATGCTCCCACATATAGCTTGACCCGCTTCCCAGCGTACTGTGTCAGGTTATATTCCCGCTCATGCCAGGCCGGAGAGTTTTCTAGCGACCAGTAAGATGCTTCTAGCCATTGGTTGTTGGCAGCATCGCGAATGAGCACATACTGGGTGTCAGATATGGTTTCAGTGGTATTCGGGAAAGGTTCTGGCCGGGTGAAGCGGTTTTCTCCGGCCATGGTGCTGTTTTCCGTCGTTACGGGGTAGAGCAGCAATTGTAGGGAAATAGTGGTCGCGTTGGCCGGCAGGGTGACGGTTTGCCAAGCCGAAGAGTATCCTTCGCAATTGAGCTCGCCGGGTAGAAGTCCTAACCGAGCCGCGTTTTGGCCGTGGTAAACTGGATCGTTGGTAATTCGGGCTGGGATGTTGCTGTTGCTGGACGCCCAGTCGTTGAGCCTGGCTTCAAAGCCACCATTCTGAATCAGATTGGTACAATGGGGAGGTGCAGGCACTTGTAGTCGATAGAGACCGCTGCCCGTGGCTGCGAAGATCAGTTGTCCGCCTCCGGGTAACCGGGCTGCTGCCACATCATGTATTTCCACGCTGCCGTTAGAAATGGCTGGAAGGTGTTGCCAAGTGGAGCCATTATTAGCGCTGCGGTAAATTCCAGGTTTTTTCTCGCCCGCGATGGCTCCACTGAAAATAGCCCCCCGCCCCCCAATTCTGGGGGTGTGTTGCTCCCCCCAAGGTTGGGGGATAGGGGGCGTTTTCATCCGCTGTGGTGTGCCTGTCTGCGTGCTCGCACAGGTAGGCCGTAAGCCCATGATGGCTCCATTGAAAATGACAAATAGGGTGTGATCTGTTTTGTAATCCAGCGAGAAACGGATTTGTTCCGGATAGGGGTTGGTCCAGTCTCGGGGCAGGAGACCGCTGGCCAGTTGCCAACTAGCGCCGTTATCGGTTGAACGAATGACGCCGCTGCGGGGATAGAGCGATGAGGGCACATTTTCCAGGTAGGCGGCGAAAAGGGTACTACTGGTGGGCGCATCGGGGGCGAAGGCGACGGTGGTATGTGGGCCATGGCCGCCGTTCCACTGCCAGGTGTAGCCGCCGTCGTGGGATAAGTAAATGTCACCGGCACCGGTAACCGCTAATGTGTGATCGATATTAAAGGCGGGGGAAATGGCCAGTTGGCTTATCCGGTTCAACGGTGTTAAAGCGTTAGCGTCGGCAATAGCCTGCCAGTGGTCGCCGTTGTCGTAGGAAACCCAAATCAGGGCCGGGGTAGGCTCAGCGGCCGCGGCGAAAAGAATGCAGTCTTGGCCATAATTGGGTGAAATAGCCAGATGGCGCAAGTGTGGTTGTCGCCAAAGTGGTTTCCATGTTTTGCCATCGTCAGTGCTGCGGTAAAGTAGTCCATCACTACCCCATGATTGCAAAGCAAAAAGGGTGTGGTCCTGACGGTAATCAGGAGAAATGGTGAGTACGGAAACGTTCGGTAATGGCAATTGTGCTGCCGGTTCCCAATGGTTACCACCATCGGTAGAGCGATATATGTTATCAGGGAATGCTGTAAACAGCGTTTGGTCTCGGGTGTAATTGGGGGAGAGCACAACTTGTAAGGCCAAGTGACTGCCTGGTCCGATAGCTTTCCAGCTTCCACTGTCCGCACGTAGTGTCGGGCGCGATGCCACCGCCAGAGCCATTAGGGCAACACAGAGGTAGAGAGGGATATATCGTCTAAGCTTGTTCATTTCATGATGTCTCTGGAGCAACGCGCCAGACCATGCCGCCCAGGTCTGCTTCGTGATCACCCTGACCAGGATAAGTGATAGGCCCGAATTGCTGTTCGTAGCGGGCTATGTTGTCTCTCAGTGCGTTGTAGAGTGCTTTGGCATTGATGGGTGTGAGCATGACCCGCGCTTGAACCCTGGCCCGGGGTGCGTTAGGCAAAATTTGGGCAAAGTCGATGATCACCTCTGATGGAGAGTGGTTGATAATGGCGAAATTGCTGTAAATGGCATCCAACTGGTTTGGGATCTCGACTTTGATGCTTGGTTGTTGCTGATTTGTTTGTTCCATGGTCCACCTCGCTATGGAAAATGAATGTTAGCGGTTGCAAAGCACGACAATGAATGTAAACATTATAACATGAAATAGCCATTCACGCTTAACACCGGTAGGGATGAGGATAGACGGGCCCTATTTCCGGAGTGGGTGTGTTATAATGTGTTTGTGGCCTTGTTAGAGAATCGTGATTTTCTCGGCCAGGTTAGTAGTTGGTAATGAAAAGTTAGATTGTGCAGCCAGTTCTTAAGAGTACGGCTTGGCGTTGGCGTCAGATGAAGAAAGGAGTACCGGGGTGGTTGAGACCAGGACATTACAGTTCGAGACTCGTGGCAATGCGGACATGATCGATGTGACTTCTCAAGTCGCAGATGAGGTGCGAAAGAGCGAGGTTTCTGCCGGTATTGTGACTATCTTTTCGCCCAGTTCCACCAGTGCTTTGACGACCATTGAATATGAAAGCGGCGCTTTGCATGATTTGCAGCGGCTGTTTGATCAGATTGTGCCGGAGGACCAGGATTACCAGCACAACCTGCGCTGGGGAGACGGCAATGGGCACTCGCATGTACGGGCGGCGCTGCTAAAAGCTTCGTTGACAGTGCCGTTCCGGGATGGTGCGCTCTTGCTTGGTACCTGGCAGCAGATTATCTTTGTGGATTTTGATAATCGTCCCCGGCGCCGGCATCTCGTTTTACAGATCATCGGTGAATAATTTTCGTCTATAGGGCTGGACAGAAGGGTAAGAAATAATTGGCGGCTGTTGCCCGACATAGCATAAACTGGCGATTAAAATCGCAGCAACATTTGCGAAGCCTGCCTGCGCGGCTTGGAATCCAGTCGCCGAAAAACGGTAAATAGGGTTGTGATAACGGTTTGTAAAGGTGCAATATTCGAGGGACAAAGGGATATCCCTGAATATTGAGATGATGATACCTATCGCGGGTAAAAATAGGTGAAGAGAGGTGGAATTTGCTCGTCACCGCTGTGTAGATCGGCGTCATCCGCGACACTGCGTTCCACCCAGATGCCGTATAGGTTGTTGTTTCCACCGTGTAGGTACAGCTCTTGGTTGCCCCAGTTGGAAGTAGCAATCAAATTGGCATTGTGCCAGGCATTGCTGCCGGCCACTTGCGTTCGCATCCAGATGCGGTAACCGTCGTCCCACCCGACGGCCACTAAATGCCCCTGATGAGCTGTGGTCACGGTAGGATATTCTGCCCGTCCATTATTCGCTGAAATGATGAAAGGCCAGCTCCAAATCCCATTGCGGCCGAAGGCATACCCGATCTCAAAGCCGCTTTTTACTTCTTCCTGCCAGACTACGTGAACTGTGTCATGATAGTCAACGGTTATATCTGCTGCTAAAGACTCGCGAGGTGTGTCTGAGACGTCCTGTGGTAAAGCGGTCGTCAGTTTGTTCCTCAGGGCGGCGTGAAAAATATCGTAGGCATTGGTGAGCATTTTTTGCTGCCAGACAACATGCATGAGGCCATCATGTCCGGCGGCCACTGCTGGGGTCTTGCCGATGCTGCCCATAATAGGAGCGTTGAGCCAGATACCGTCTATGTAGCGAGCTTCGTAGATACAGGGATAGCCGGGGGTAGTATCTGTCCAGACGGCATAAAGGATGCCGTCGGCGCCTATACTAATATCGGGGCTGTAAGAAGCGCCAGATGTATGGGAGATATTTCTGGGCAACGACCAGGTACCGGACAGGTAACGGGTGTGAAATATCTCGAAATTGCCCATGAATAAATTGACGAAAACGACATTGGGATTGCCATTGGCATCTAAAGCTATCCTGGGCATATTACCTGTGGCGATGACCTTTGTAGGCATCCAACTGCCGCCGGGGAAGTGGCGAGAGTAATATATCTGACCATTTTCCTCCCAAACAGCGTAGGCTGTTTGGTCAGGAGCGACTACCATCTGGGGATGTAAAGGTGCTCGTGGCTGGGAGAGTGCCGTCCAGTTTTGCCAATAGTTAATGTGATTTACCTGTTGTATTGTTTGGATTCCCTTGTCACCAAGCGCGACATGTTGAGGCATACTGAGGAGTACAGATAATAGAAGCCCCAACGGCAATAACCATTGTCTCTGTCGTATTTTGCAGCTCTTGGCGGATTGCTGGTTAGGATATGTGCTAAGTTGCATGGGAATTCTCAATATCCAAAGGCATTGGCTACTATCACCGATCTGGTATATCTTATTGGGTTCCGGCGTTTTTATATTTTAGCCACAGAAAAACACAGAATTGCGCAGATTTAGGTTGAAAAGCAAGGAAAAAGATCTGTGTTAAGCTGTACAATCTGCGATGAGGATAGCGCCGTAGAGCCTAAAACGTCATCTTCGCCAGACCCCCAATATCTTATTATTATACTAAAATTAGATTCATCAGGCAATTTCACCACGCTGATGAGAGTATTATGTACCTTCTTGGGTCAAGTTGATACTCTTCTCCTGACGCTGTCTTGGGGTATGGAAAGATTGGTTACATTAGTATAAATTGAAATGTTGATGGTTCCTACATTGTCGCTGTTGGCGTTGCTGTTGGCGTTGTTGTCGGCGTTGCTGTTGCCGGCGGTAGGCGCTTGGTGATTCGCAGCGCTCGTACTGTGTTTTCGTTACCCCACATTTCGCCGAGGACATCCACCCAATCGCCCACGGCGGGCGAGCCGGTGATCACCGTTTCCTTACTGACGATAACTATGTGTCCCATTACCTGCCAGTGGTTATCTTGAATGGCTTCAACTTGGCCGCTGAAGGCTACTTGCTCAACACTTTGGACGTCGATGTGTGTAGCGATGAAATGACCGTCCGGGTAGCGATCCCCTTTGACAGCGGCGATGTAGCCTATCTGTGGTGTCACGCCGGTAATTTCAGTATGATCGTTGATTTCGATGCGTTGGTCCCCAACGATCCAGTGATCAGCAGCGATTTCCTGGATGCGGTCGCGAAATTCCTCGTGGACTCGCCCTATGGCGAGGACTTCAATCCAGCGGGCCCGCAGCCCATCCCCAACAACGTATCCATCGCCCCGGACCAGGGCGCCGACTTCTGGTTGACCGGCTGTGGGTATGATATTCGTGCCCGTGTCAATGTACACTTTTGTGTTGCCTATAATCCAGTATTTGTCGTGCATTTCTCGGATGCGATCTATGAACCCGTTGACAGGCCATCGCGTCGGTGTTGAGGTCGCGGTGGGCGTGGGAGTGGGCGTGCCCGTCGGTGTTGTTGTTGGTGTTGCCGTTGCCGTCGGCGTGTCGGTTGGCGTGGCCGTGGGGGTGGCAGTGGGAACTGGCGTTGGCGTGTCGGTTGGCGTGGCCGTGGGTGTAGATGTCTCTGTGGCTGTAGGTGTCTCTGTGGGCGTGGGTGTTGGCAGTAATAGACTGCGTCCCCAGATGACAGCGTGCCGCAAGTGCAGGTGGCCGTTATTATCACTGGTAATGGTCATTTCCGCCCAGGCGCCTGGTCGCGGTGTTCCCTCTATCTTGGCATCGTCCGGCACGAAAATGACTTGGCCGTCCACGGACCAGGTATTGCCGTTAATAGCGCTCAGGTAGCCGGCGTAGAACAATTTCTTCACTGGTCGGTGTAGCTGGACTATTGTTGCCACTTCCTGTCGGCGCTCTTGCAGGTAATGCGACTCTTTTGCCTGTCGTTGCTCGGGATTAAAAGTGGTAGCCAGGGAGACTTGCTCACTCAACAGCTTGACGGGGTAAAGTACATCTCCTGGTAGGCTGGCTGCTGAGGCGGCAAAGAGCCCTCGCGTGCTTAAGAAGATCACCAGGGTGATGACTACCGTGATCAAAGAACGCTGCCAGGCAACGTTGCGCCACCAGCCGGCAATCGCCTCGCGCCAGTTAAGATGGTGCTTTTGCCAGTGTAGCTGTTTGCGCTGTTGTTCCGCTTTAGCCAAGAAGCGTGCTTTGCCGCTGTAAGCAGCTATGCCAGTGCGCTGTGGCATTTCTTGCATGTTGCGCATTTGGCTGACCAGTTGCAACATGGGGGCGATCTCAGTGACAGTGGCTGGAGGGTAATCATCGATGACCTCCTCTACCGGCTCACCCCTCTCGACACGGGCAGTGGCTGCGGCGAAGGCATGGCTGAGGCTCTCTTCGCTTAACAAGGCCTCTCGCTCTGCTCGCACTTGTGCCAGGAAAAGTGCACGCTCTTTTGCTGTTTGTTCTGTCGAGCGCTTTACCGGTTGGGCATTCCGTTTGAGCTCGGCGGCAATGTATAGCAATAAGGCGATGTCATCCTCTTGCGCTATTGACAGGGCCGGAAGAATGGTTTTTAGTGACTCGCCGTTTTCCAGCCGGTCTACAGCACGGGCAAATTTCTCGGCAGCAATGGCTTCTTGCCGGCTCTCCTCCTGTAGCAATGCT